>JAAEMC010000718.1 GCA_024225895.1 Desulfobacteraceae bacterium
AAAGATGGTGTTATTGTCATTAAGGCACAAAAATTCCGCAGGCAGGAAAAAAACAGGGAAGATGCCTTTGACAGATTGAAAAAATTAATTTTAAAGGCAGTGGTTAAAAAAAAGAAACGCAAACCTACCCGGCCTTCCAAAGGGGCAAAGAAAAAACGCCTGGATCATAAAATAAAGCATGGTAAACTCAAACAACTGCGGCGTAAAGTCATACGGGATGGATGATTGTCTGCACTGGTAGATGTGGCATAGGGTTTGGCCGTTCCGGCGCAGACATCCCTCTTATCTTGGTTTACAAGTTTTACAAGGGGTATATCCGGCCTTTACAGCCTTAAACATGGAATTGAAAGTTCCAGTGCATTTCTTGCAATTATATCGGGTACAGCCTGGTTTATGAAATATTTTTGTGTCGATATTGCCATGGAAGGTGCCTGAGGCAACTGACGTAGTGCTGGATTTGGATGCCGGCTTTTGATCGGATCTGTTTTTATCTTTAGAAACCTCGTTGTTCCCCTTATTTGCCTGGGTTTTTGCTGTTGTAAACTGGGCATGATATTTGATGCTTTTTCCGTGTTTGGTATCATAGGTGCCCCAGCCTTTTTTCACCAGCTCCACATTAAAATTTTTTCCGTTTACAAAGATATAGGCCAAAAGCTGGCCCCGTTTCCCACGTTTTTTATTTACAAATTCCAGATTGACGGATTTGCCTAAAAGCCTTTTTTTGGTATAAGCAGCGGCTTTTTTACCTTTTTTAGTATTCTTTGACCTCTTGGGGTGGGCGGATTCAGGCGTTTTGACGTGTAACAGCGTGACCTTTTCCTTTTTTCCTTTGAAATTTATCTCAATTGTATCGCCGTCAACCACATTAAGTACTTTAAATTTTTGAGCAAAACAGGGTTGGGCTGTGAAAATTAATATTAAGCAGAATAGAACAGCTTTTACGATCACATGTTTCATAAGCATACCAGTCCCCTTTTTAATTATTTTTATAGTTCT
>JAAEMC010000719.1 GCA_024225895.1 Desulfobacteraceae bacterium
CCATGACAGAAACGGTAATGGGAAAATATAAAGAGGCACCCCGCACCCCAGGGGTTTACCTGATGAAGGATGCCAAGGGAAAGATCATCTATGTGGGTAAGGCCAAGAATCTGAAAAAGCGGCTCTCCTCTTATTTTGTGAAAAAGCTTCACCATGATCCTAAAACCGCGGCCCTTTTGGAGACCATCAAGGATTTTGATGTGGTGATGACGTCTTCTGCCCATGAAGCCTTAATTTTAGAGTCCAATCTTATCAAGGAGCATAATCCTAAGTATAATATTGTCTTGAAGGACGGTAAAAATTATCCTTTACTCCGTATTGACATGCATGAAAAATATCCGGCATTGCAACGGGTACGGAAAATTAAAAATGACAAAGCCCTTTATTTCGGACCCTATTCATCATCTCTGAGTGTCAACCGGACCTTAAAGCAGATCCGTAAAATTTTTAAGCTCAGAAAATGTAAAAACACCCAGTTTAAGAACCGGTCCCGGCCCTGCCTTAATTTTCAGATCAAAGCCTGTCTGGGATTATGCTGCAATGATGTGGACAGTGAGGAATATAAAAAGACAGTCCAGGATGCCATTTTGTTTTTACGGGGAAAATCTCGACAGGTTCTCAAAAAATTAAATGCCCAGATGATGGTCTGTTCAGAGAACCA
>JAAEMC010000720.1 GCA_024225895.1 Desulfobacteraceae bacterium
CAGTTTTCAAACAGAATATCGTCGTGGAAATATGTCATGATTAGGTCGAGGTCATAGTTGTCCCATGCAATGTTCCACTTCTCTAAAAGTGTTTTCATCTCTTGTTTTGAAAGTGCCATTATACTCTTCCTTTTTTCTTTATAATATTATGAGTTGGAATTATTTAGTTCTTTTTCCATAAAAAGACTTAAGGGATCTGGTGTATACTTTCCAAAAGGAGAACATTCTTTAAATCCATGGCTTTTATAGAGCGATATGGCTTCTTTTTGCAGGATACCGGTTTCAAGTCTTACAAAAAAGATACCTTGCTGGGTCAAAAAATTTTCAATATCCTTAAGGATGATTTTTGCCACGCCTTTGCCCCTGTACGTGGAAGAGACAAACATTCGTTTTATTTCGCCATAATCCCTAAATGTTTTTACCGCGCCAATACCGGCCAGTTCCTTATTTAAAAAAGCGCCGATAAACCTAACATTGGGTTTTTTTAAAGTTTCAACAGAATCCAGATGGTTGCTTTCTGACGGGTAAAGATCTTCCTGATATTCATCCAGTTGGCAGATCAGGTTTTGGACCGATGGATGATCCGGGCTGATTTTTTTTATGGTAATGTTATCTGTCATATAAGTTGGATTTAATTATTAATGATATTTTCCAATAGAATATATCTGCTCTAACTGCTATTGCCAAAGCAGTCAGCTGTTATCAAATGCCAGTTTTAAGCCAAAGCCGATGAAGATAACACCGCTGGCCTTTTGCATCAGTGTGCCGATACTGTGATTGCTGCGCAATGTTGCCGTCATCAGGGAAGCTGCCCAGGCAAGGATGAGGCACCATATTGTGCCGGTCATAAGAAACGTTGCGCCAAGAATCAAAAAGGGCAGGGGACCGTTTGCATATTGCAAGTTGATAAACTGGGGCAGAAACGACAGGAAAAACAGGGCCACCTTGGGATTCAGCACATTGGTGAGTACGCCTTGTTTATATATTTTTAAAAGATTATTTGATTCCATATTGTTCCTGGATGTTTCAAAGGAATTATTTTTATCAAAAAAGGTTTTGAGTCCCAAAAAGATCAAGTATGCAGCACCGGCCCATTTAACCGCCATAAATGCCGCAGCAGAAGTGGATAAAATCATGGACAGTCCAAAAGCTGCGCACAACACATGGATGAGGCATCCTGAAATAATTCCTGCAACGGAAACAAGGCCTGCACTTTTGCCCTGGGCAACGCTTCTTGTGAGAATATATATGGTGTCTGCACCTGGTGTGATGTTCAGGATAATGGCTGCTAAGATAAATCCCGGATAATTTTCAATTCCAAACATAATGTTTTGTCCCTTAAGTCAAAGGAGTGATTTTTAATCAAAAAGGGCGTTGATAAATCGTTTGGCATCAAACTCCTGGAGATCAGCAATGCCTTCGCCAACACCGATATAGGTTAAAGGAATCTGCATTTTATTGGCAATGGAAGCCACAATCCCTCCTTTGGCCGTACCGTCCAGCTTGGTTAATGCAATTTGGCTGATGTTCACGGCCTCATCAAACAGGGCAGCCTGGGAAAGGGCATTTTGCCCGGTAGTGGCATCCAGCACCATCAATACTTCATGGGGGGCGGTATGCAGTTTTTTATTTATAGAGCGCTTTATTTTTTTAAGCTCCTCCATGAGATTTTTCTGGGTATGAAGCCTTCCTGCCGTATCGATCAAAACAACATCAACTCCCCTTGCCATGGCAGCTTCCACTGCATCATATGCAACTGCTGCAGGATCAGCCCCTTCCCTGTGTTTTACAATAGAAGCATTGGACCGTTGGGCCCAGATTTCCACCTGCTCGATGGCTGCTGCCCGGAAAGTATCAGAAGCTGCGATCAAAACCTTTTTCCCTCTGGACGAATATTTCATGGCAATTTTGCCTAGAGTGGTTGTTTTCCCAGTACCGTTTACTCCCACAACCATAATCACATAGGGTTTGGGCAATGTATTGTCCTTGGCATTTTCATCAAGGTCCGGGAACAATGAAATCAATTCGTCTTTTAAAACTTGCTTAAGCTCATTGGCATTGGAAAGGGATTTGGCTTTGGTTTTTATCCGTTCCATCATATCCATGGCAATGTCGATCCCAAAATCGGAGGTGATCAAAAGCTCTTCAAGCTCGTCAAATAGATCCTCGTCAATTGCTTTATTGGGAAGGAAGAGGTCGTTGATATCAGTGGTCAGGATCTCTCTGGTTTTGGAAAGACCGCTTTTTAATTTAGAAAATATATCATTTTGTGCTTCTTTTTTTTCAACAGGTTTGTCTTTTTTCTTGTTCTTGAATAAATTAAACGCCAATTTCAGGTCTCCTTAAAATCAATTTTTCTTTGTCCTTTCTTTACAATTTTCTTCTTTGTTTATCAAGGATTCTCACCCCAAATCCACCATCAAATTTCATATCATGGCACAATAACAACAAAAAGACACATCCTTGGCCACCATCAAGGTGTCAGATGCAAGGCGCCAAGGAGTAACGACGAAAGGCGTATAAGTCATACTCCGTAGGGAGGAGCGAACGTAAGGCAACGCGGCAGGTGGCGCCATGATAGTGGATCAGGGTCACGGCTTTATGTTGACTCGCATGTCAATCTATCCTAAATAAAGCTTGGTCAGCTGCAAAAGAACATTAATCTTTTCAAAATGAGACCAAATGATGATTGAAAAAATTAAAGAA
>JAAEMC010000721.1 GCA_024225895.1 Desulfobacteraceae bacterium
AACATAGGGTTGAAGGCAATCAATGTGAATATCAGACTGCCAGACAAAACTGCCTTTATCTGAATATTCCGGAATTGCCGGTAGTTTTCCTTCCTGTTTGCCCGGCCCGCAATCCACCCCCCTTAACATGGCACCGATATATTCTGTAAAAACAGGCGCACCTTTATCATCCATAACTTCAACAGTGATTATCGCATGGGTTCCTGCACGATGGGGTAAAAATGCCTTTAAACTGCCTGCCAGAATCAACTCATCACCCGGTCGAATTAAACGGTGCAATACAAGATGCTCAAAATAATGGACCTGGGTGAGCAGAACATCCATTGGAAAATCTCTGGCCTCAATAAACTGATCCAGATGACTTAGCACCGGCCAGGTAACAGAAACTGGAAACATGGGGTGTGCAACGACCCCCTGCTTTGCTCTGTCATCAAAATATACAGGATTGTTGTCCTGGATGGCTGCGGCATAGTTGGTGGTTTGCCGGCTGGTAATTTTCGTTTGATGCGGTTTGAGAAGTGTTCCAACAAGGTCAGTACTTAATTGCATATAAATTCCCCCAGGGGTTTTTAAAACAATGTTTTGATAATTCTTAATAAAGAAAACATTGTTTCATTCATTTGTAAACAAAAAATAAAAAAGCAATGTCGCAGGAAAGGCATATTGAATAATTTTCTTAAACAAAAAGATTTGCCCCCTCCAAAATGATTTGGAATGGCGGGCTTTCTACCAACGCTTCGCCGATCTGATTTTTGATCATCAAGAGCATAAAGGAGAAGTCGGCACCCTGACTCGGTCATTTATCAGACAGATTGAATCTCTTTGGTTATTCCTTGATATAGTGGAACTTGAACCCACTAACAACCTTGCCGAACGGGTATTGCGCTATGGTGTCCTATGATAGTTGAAGAATCATCAGCAAATATAATTTTTAATTGATTTCTGTTTACTGTTTCCTGCTTTTGTACCGAGGTCTGATGTAGCTTTTTTTGGCCCCGAAAAGTGAAAAACAGCCCTGATATGAGGGCGTTTTTAAGGTTGATTTGCTTTTATTTGAATGGGTGCCCCCCATATGAACTTTACCCGAAGAAAATGGAAAATTTCCAATGTTTTTTCAGCCCAGCTGTTCCTTGATCATCTCCTGGATAAGCTTTGGGTTGGCCTTGCCCTGGGAGACTTTCATGGCTTGCCCCACAAGGAAGCCCACGGATTTCTTATTCCCGTTTTTATAATTGTTCACAGCAGATTCGTTATCGGTAAGGATCTTGTGGACAATTTCTGCAAGATCAGCCGCATCAGACA
>JAAEMC010000722.1 GCA_024225895.1 Desulfobacteraceae bacterium
TATAATCGTTTTGATTCTATTTTAGTGGTGGGTGGCGAAAAATTCGGCAGATTATTTTTTGATGAAAATGGTGATTATCTTAATTATAAATCCAATACATCCTGTGCTGCCGGAACCGGCAGTTTTCTTGACCAGCAGGCCAGAAGGCTTATGCTTGAAGGCTCTGAAAACATCAGCCGCATGGCGATTGCCAATACAAAAACCATTCCCCAGATCGCAACAAGATGTGCGGTATTTGCAAAAACAGACCTGATCCATGCTCAGCAGGAAGGATACAACTTGGAACAGATCTGTGATGGCCTTTGTTTGGGACTGGCTAAAAATATTTCCAACACACTCTTTGTCAATAAGGTGATAAACCAAAACATCCTTTTCTGTGGCGGTGTTGCCAAAAACAAATCCGTTAAAACACATTTGGAAACCCTGACCGGCTTACAATTTACCATGGACAGCCATTGCCAAAGCTATGGTGCTGCTGGGGCAGCTTTGTGTCTTGTAGATGATATTCAAAAAAACATATCGCCCCCTAAACATATATTTACTAATGAAGGTGATTTTTTTGTTTCAACCATTAAGAAGGACCGTTTTTTATACCCCGAATTGAAATTGTCCCTTTCAAGGTATCCGGATTTTGAATGCATTGATTCCTATGTTTTCGACGGTGTTGAAACCGATATCTACCTTGATCCCAAAACAATTGACCACAAAATGGGCTTTGTGGGGATTGATGTGGGATCAACAAGTACCAAAAGTATCATCATCACTGAAAACGGGGATGTTCTTGCCGGATTTTATACGCGAACCGCATCCCGCCCTGTCAAGGCTGTACAAAAAATATTTAAAGCTTGTGATAAATATATCCAGGACTATGACCTTAAGATGGAAATTATAGGATGCGGGACCACCGGATCCGGAAGACGTATTAGTGGTAAAATCATTGGGGCTGACATCGAACCGGATGAAATCACAGCCCATGCCACTGCCGCCGTCAGCTTAAATAAAGATGTGGATACCATCATTGAGATCGGTGGTCAGGATGCTAAATTCACACTCCTGGAAAATGGTATTGTAACCTCATCCATTATGAATACGGTTTGTGCTGCCGGTACTGGCAGTTTCATTGAAGAACAGGCCCTGAAGCTGACATGCTCTTTAAATGAATATGCAGCCAGAACCCAATCGGTTTGCGCGCCTGTCTCATCTGACCGGTGTACGGTCTTCATGGAAAGGGATATCAACTATTATTTGGCCGAAGGATATAAAAAGAATGAAATTCTTGCATCGGTACTGCACTCTGTCAGGGACAATTACCTATCCAAGGTGGCCAGTATCGGAAAAATCGGAAACTGCATCCTTTTCCAAGGCGCAACAGCAAAAAACAAGGCATTAATCGCCGCATTTGAACAAAAACTTGAAAAACCGATCCATGTATCCAAATACTGCCATTTAACAGGTGCATTAGGCGTTGCATTAATGCTCAAGGAAAATTGCCCGTCCCAGACCAGGTTCAGGGGATTCAGCCTCTGGAACAAAGAAATACCTGTCCGCCAGGAGACATGTGACTTATGTACAAACCACTGCAAATTGACAATTGCAACAATCGGCAATGAAACCGAAGCATATGGTTTTTTATGCGGCCGGGATTATGATACTAAAAAACGGGTTCAAAAGAAAAACGAATATGATCTTTTAAAATTGAGAAAAAAAGCAATTCACTCCATGAGTCCAAAAAAGATTAAGCATGATTTTACCATTGGAATCCCAGCGGCATTGCATCTTTTTGAAGATCTTTCTTTCTGGCAGACCTTTTTTGCCCAGCTTGGCATAAAAACCATCAATAGTACATCCTTAGAAAATCCGGTAAAGCTTGGCAAGATAACGGCTGCAGCAGAATTTTGCTCACCTGTTACAGCTCTGCACGGACATATCAATTACCTATTAAAAA
>JAAEMC010000723.1 GCA_024225895.1 Desulfobacteraceae bacterium
ATTTTTACCTGTCTTGAAAAGACTGTTCTGGACTACGTACATGAACCGGCGGACCGGGCCAAATTCATGGAAGACCTAAAAATAGCCAGGGGTCTTTATAGAGAAAGAATTATGACGGAAATGTTTAATGCCTATATGGATGAACCCCTCGCCATTAAAAAAGATGTTATGAATTATGTGAACATGATAATCGGAGTTGATGCCGAACATTTGGGCCCTGATATGATGTGGAAATACAAAGATCCCCAGACCGGAGAATTGAGAGCCTTAAAAATCGATGAGCGGTATATTAAAAATGTTGAAGAAAGACTAGGCTTAAAGACCGAAGAACAAAAAGCATCATTTCGTAATTCCATACGAAAGATATACGGGCAAAAACTTTCTGTTGACGCGAATTATGATTTTATGGACAACCTGGAATTGGTCAAGGCCATCACTGATGTAAGGCTCAAATCCGATATTGCCGGTGCTGGTTCTCTCATCGGGGCGTTGGCCAACAGGACCAATGAAGAAAACCAGAAGTTATATGACAGAATGGTTTACACTATGACTGAAAAGCTGGGATATTGCAGGACATGTTCCCAGAAAACCATTGAATACTTCTGCAGTCAGGAAGATGACAAATAACCAGGAGGGTGTTAGCCTATGATTACCCTGGATGAGCTTCTTGAAAGAGATAAAAAGCGTGAAGAGGACGGTTTTAAAAGAAAAATCCAAATCGGCAGGATTATTAAACCAGGTCAAGGCGGTAAGGACCGGATCATCGTTGTTCCCACCACGGTGGAAGAAAAATTTGTCCATGATGAGGTAATATTAGATCAGGATCCTGGCGAAGGGGAACCCACCGGTGGTACCGGGGAAGGAGAAGAGGGCGATGTCATCGGCGAACAGCCGGTCAGGCCCGAAGAAGGTGAAGGTGAGGGTGAAGGTTCCGGTGAAGGGCCGGGAGAAGGATCGGGGGGAGAGCATGAATTCGAGTCCAATGCATACGAACTTGGCAAAGTGCTGTCACAGGATTTCCAGCTTCCCAATTTAAAGGATAAAGGTAAAAAAAGGGCCTTGGCCCGGTATACCTATGAACTTACGGATAAAAATAAGGGCGTTGGCCAGTTTCTGGATAAAAAAGCAACTCTAAAAAAGATTGTTGAAACCAATATTACCCTTGGCAATATCCCTGATATTTCAAATATTGATACCAGCAAGTTTATCATTTCGCCCCAGGATTTGATTTATCGTATTCTTTCAAGGGAAAAGGACTATGAATCCCAGGCCCTGGTTTTTTTCTTACGGGATTATTCCGGGTCCATGGGGGGCAAGGTTACCCAGGCGGTCGTTTCTCAGCATGTCATGCTGTACTCCTGGTTATTGTATCAATATGAAAAACAGGTGGAAACGCGCTTTATCCTTCATGATACAGAAGCCAAGGAAGTGGAAGACTTCTATAAATATTATTCCTACAAAGTTGCGGGCGGCACCAAAGTATTCACCGCATTTAAACTGGTGAATGATATTGTTGAGAAAGAAAGTCTGGACCGGGATTATAATATTTATGTATTCCACGGCACGGATGGTGATGACTGGGATAAGGATGGAAAACAGACCATTGAAGAAATGAAGCGGATGATGAGGTATGCCGCAAGGATCGGTATCACCATTGTTGAACATTCTTATGTGGGATCCAAGCAGACTGAGGTGGAAAAATATATGAAAGCATCCGGCATGTTGGAAAAACACAGCAGTCATATAAAAATGGATATCATGCGCGAAGATGTGGACGACTCTCGAATCATTCAGGGTATTAAAAAATTGATCTCCTAGGGTTGATTGTTTTTCACCAAAAAGAGAGGTATCTATGGAACTTGTAAATCAACATGTCAAAGGCATCATGGAGGAATGTAAAGTCCGGGCACGTGATGCTGGTTTAAAATTTGATGATGAGACCCTGGAATATATTGTGACCAACCGGGATATGATAGAATTGTCTCCCAAAATAATGATCCCCACTCTCTATGATTACTGGGTACATGATGTCCGGGTTTTATCCGGAAAAGGGAAGTATGAGGCTTATCCGTCAAATCCTTATGAGACGGTCATAAATACAAGGCCTGCAATATCGTTCTATAATGACAATAACCCTGATTGGCTCAATGTCATGATTTTTTATCATGTTCTAGGTCATATTGATTTCTTTCAGAGCAATATATTTTACAAAAATACTTGGGATATCGATCTTGCCGGACAGGCGCTTGCTGATAAGCGGCTGATTTCAAAGCTGCGCAGTGAAAAAGGAAGATGGGTGGATTATGCCATTGAGTTTTCCCGAGGTATTGATAACCTTGTTGGATATCACAGGGAATTAAATCAGAAAATTACCGGTGAACGGAAAAGAAAGCTTTCCAAGGTCGATTTTTATTTTGATGTGTTCTTGCAAAAAACCAAGAAGATCTCGACCAATGAATATCTAAAAGAAATTAACCGCTATAATGCCTGCAATGAAAATGACGAAGAAGATTTTTTCAGTGAACTAGTGCAAAAACATCCGGAATTTGATGAGTTGTTCAGAAAAGCCGGCAAAAATAAAGATGAAGAACAATTGGATGTAATGGAGTACATTGTACGGTTCTCATTGTTTTTAAAGCAGGAAGAGAATGAATGGATAAAATCTGTAATGCAGATTGTCAGGAACACATCTCTCTATTTTCAGCCCCAGATCAGAACCAAAATTATGAATGAGGGATGGGCCAGTAGCTGGCATGACTATCTTTTTATGAAAGATGACAGGATCTGCGGACATGAAATCGACTATGCCAAGATTAATGCCGGCGTAACAGCCATGCCGAAGGTTGGATTAAATCCATATGCCCTGGGGATGAGATTATTCCAGCACATTGAAGATATGGAAGACCGGGGTTGTTATTCATTGGACTATTTTATGCTCAAAGATGAGTTGGGTAGAAAAAAGTTCAATCAATCCAAAAAAACCGGAAAAGAATATATTTTTAAAGTTAGGGAAAGTTTGAATGATTTTTCATTTATCAATAAATTTATTGATCAGGAATTTGTAAACAGACACAAGCTTTTTGTCTCCGGAAAAAGGTTTAACCAGAAAAGAATGTCCTGGGTATATTATATCAAATCCAAAAATGCCGAAGATTATAAAAAAATGATTATCGACACCCTCTATCATCCACCGGATATTTTGGTAAACCAGAAAAAAAGCAAAGACGGGATTCTCTATCTTGAACATACATTTGAAGACAAGCCTTTAAAAGCGGATTTCATAGAGAACACCATGATCGGTATTGAATATCTTTGGGGAGGGCCTGTCTATCTTGAAACCCATGAACCAGTCAAGCCGAACCAGAAAAGCCAGGATTATGCCAGCTTCTGGGATCCTAAAAGCCAGCAGCAGGCAGCAAAGGACGAGAAAATCGAAATTCGCTGGAAAAAAATACGCTATGTGATGGAAAACCGTAAACTTCTTAAGCGGGAGGTATAATTCCATGGCAGAAAAAAAATCTTCTCAAATCAAATCAGAAGATGGATCCGTGAGCCTTGCCCTTGATTTACTGGATAAAAATATCACTGATTACCAGCGATTGAAACCTGTTTCATTTGATGCCTTCTTAAATATCTTAAAAGCAAATCCTTCAAGTATTTTAAGAAATATATTTCAAGCTTTCCATGACATGATTAAAAGCTATGTGGACGAGTTTGAGGATTCAATTACCGGAGATAAGGAAAAAACAAATTTTACAAACTATGACTGCTCAAGACTCTTTGTAGAGGACTCGGAAAATCCTTATTTCCCTGATATGCTTTTTGCAAATCGGTTTATGAAGCAGATGGAGTATTTGCGTCATGGTGCCCAACAGAACCGGATTTATGTCTTTTACGGACCCCACGGATGTGGGAAATCCACGTTTTTAAATAATCTGTTAAAAAAATTTGAGGAGTATGGCAACACAGATGAAGGTCTACGGTATGAAATTGTCTGGCGTCTGGATATTCAAAAACTCAAAGACAAAGACAAATCCATTACATTAACTGCTTTTGAACAATTGATACATTCCGTGGAAATTGCAGGAGAACCTGGTCTAAAACCGGATTTAAAGGAAAAACAGAGCCGGAACACTGACCGTGATTATATTGAAGTGCCCTGTGTCTCCCATGATAATCCTTTTCTGATCATCCCCAAAGACCAGAGACGGGGTGTGTTGGATGAACTGATCAAAAATGATGAATTCAAATGGCGTCTCTTTACGGAAAAGGAGTATGAATGGGTCTTTAAAGAAGATGCCTGCACTATTTGTTCATCCATTTACCAGTCACTTTTGGAAAGGCTGGAAAATCCGGTGGAAGTTTTTAAAATGATTTATGCCCGGCCATACTACTTTAACCGAAGACTTGGAAACGGTATCAGTGTTTTTAATCCCGGAGATATCCCTTTAAAACGTGATGTGATGTCCAATCAAATTCTCCAGAACAGAATTAATTCCCTGTTTCAGGACAGCAATATTATTAACTATATTTACTCTAAATTTGCCAAGATCAATAATGGAATATACGCGCTCATGGATGTGAAGGCCCACAATGTTGAGCGGATGGTGGAGCTGCACAATATCATTTCTGAAGGACTTCATAAAGTGGAAGACATAGAAGAAAGGGTCCACTCCCTGTTTTTTGCATTAATGAATCCAGAGGATAAAAAGAATATTAGGGATTTTCCATCCTTTGTTGATAGGATTCAATATATTGATATTCCGTATGTCCTGGATATTAAAACCGAGGTCAAGATCTACCGCAATATTTTTGGGCGTCATATCGAAGGCAGCTTTTTGCCCATGGTCCTTGATAATTTTGCACGGATTATCATTTCCACACGGATAGGCCTGAGATCCCGTGCCATTGAAGAGTGGGTGAAAGATCCGGCCAAATACAAAAATTATTGTGATGACAAGTTAAAACTTTTGAAAATGGAAATATATTCCGGTTCTGTCCCCAAATGGCTGGATGCTGCTGATATAAAAGCCCTGGACAATAAGATGTTTAAAGAAATAGTAACTGAATCTCAAATTTACGGAAAAGAGGGATTATCCGGAAGGGATTCCATTAAAATTTTTGATGAATTTTATTCATTATACGCAAAAGAAGACCGGCTGATTAATATGCCGGACCTGTGTACATTCTTCAACAAGATCGATGACCAGTTAAAACGGCTGATTCCTGAGGGCTTTTTAGAATCTTTACTGAGAATGTATGATTACAGTGTGCTTCAGCAGGTCAAGGAATCCTTGTATTATTACAATGATGAGCAGATCGGTATTGATATAATGAATTACATTTCTGCGGTAACCAATGAAGACAATTCCATTGTTAAGTGTTTGTTTACCAAAGAGGAAATCCATGTGACTGAAGCACTGCTGGAAAGTATTGAAAACAGGCTCATTGCTGAAAATATGGATAAAAAAAGAAGAACCGAGATCCGCAATGATGTATTAAAGGAATATACCACCCGCACCCTTTCCCACGAAATTATGATCGAAGGCAAAACCATTACTGAAACCAGGCTCTTTGACTCCTTGTATGAAAGATATGTTCATAATCTTAAAAGCCGCGTATTAGAACCATTCATTGAAAATGAGAATTTTAGAAATGCCATCAAAGACTTTGATACAGACAAATTTAAAACCCATGATAAGCGGATTAAAAAGGATGTAAAATTTTTACTGGACAATCTTTCCAGTAAATTCGGCTATACTATGCAAGGTGCCAATGAAGCCTGCATCTATGTAATAGACAATGATCTTGCCAATAAATTCAAGTAACAATTTTTAACATATTATTGCTTGCTTTTTAACCATGGTCCCCTTAGAAACTATGAAGGTTTTTAAGGGGACTTTATCTGCCTGCCACCATATGTAAACTTCCCCCTTTTTTTAACCAAAACTTTAGGAGGAAAAATGCC
>JAAEMC010000724.1 GCA_024225895.1 Desulfobacteraceae bacterium
ACCTGAATTTACCATAGATCCTGGTCTTCCTCAGGCTTTGTGCGGTAGGTATCCTTTTATCCTCAATGGCCATATTGACCCTCTTGAAAATAAATTAATTATTTTATAGCCACCAGTTTTTCTTCATTTGATGCCTCATCTGAAATTGGAGTGGATTTTTTGGCAAGCTTGTCCAATTCTGAATTATCCCAGCGCTTAAACAAGTCATGCTCTATTCCGATGTAATCCAATACCTTACCGATGGATTGATTGATAATGTCATCAATGGTTTTGGGATGATGGTAAAAGGATGGCACCGGCGGAATAATTTGTGCGCCCATGTCCGCCGCCTGGGTCAAAAGTCTTAGATGGCCTTTGTGCAAAGGGGTTTCCCTGAATAATAATGCCAGTTTGCGTTTTTCCTTTAACTGAACATCCGCTGATCGGATCAAAAGGTTCTCGTTATAGGAATTGGCAATACCGGACAAGGTTTTCACCGTGCAGGGCACCACTACCATACCCATGGTCAAAAAAGAGCCGCTGGCAACAGATGCTGCAATATCTTTATTGGTATAGGTAACATCAGCCATGGATAAAACTTCATCCACATCATAGTCGGTTTCAATCCTGATATTGAGTTTACCAGCTTCTGAAATAATCAAATGGGTTTCAATGTCTCGATTCTTGAGGACCTCAAGCATTCTGACACCATAAATCACACCACTTGCCCCGGCAATGCCGACAATTAATCTTTTTTTCATGAATGGCTCCTTATTCTCGTGTTTTCCGCAACATTATTTATTTTAAGTAAATCCCAATGTTGCAACGTTGGGAAAAAAACTTATTCCGTCAGTTTGAGTACCTCAATCAATTTGTAGCCTTTTTGTTCAATGATAGAAAGAATCTTATCTAAGACTTGTGATTCAAACCGGATCACCAGCCGTTTAGTGTTTGAAGCCGCATCCTTCAAGGTAAAGAGTCCCTTGATTTCAAGCCCTGCGCTGAAAATATCCCCAAGAAACTGCTCTATGGTCACCTTGGTGTTCCCATTGATCTCAACAGACATACCGCACAATCCTTCACCTCCACCGAGAAGTTGATCCAGTGCATGGGTGAAATCCCTGTTCGATAATGTTCCTACAAGCTTATTCCCATCCATGACCGGTAAAAAGCTTCTACCAAAATTTTTAGCTTTGTCCAAAGCAGCCTCAACCGTATCATCCACGGCAAGTGTGACAGGTTTACGAACCATAATGTCTTTGACTTTCAATCGTTCGTTAAAATATTGTATTTCATAAATATCCTGACTGGCAATGGCCCAGGAAGCGGCTTCCCTCAAGTCACGCCTTGCAATAAGCCCCCTAAACTGTCCCCCATCCACCACCGGCATAAAAGGGACCTGGTTTTCTTCAAATACATGCATGGCTTCCCTTGCCAAAATATCGCTTGAAATTGTTTCTGGATGCTTTGTCATCCAATTTTTCACCATCATTTTTACCCCTCCAGTTTACAGCTTGTATATGTATGAAGGCCTTATACAAAAGTAAAAATATCAATCATCAAATAATCCCATTTCAGCCGCCAGCTCTTGTGACAGCCGAACACCCGTATTTGTTTTAAACCATTCTTTGAGTCCATCACGCCGTAATTGCTTGGCTTCTTCCCAATAGGGGCCATAAATTTTGTCTTTCCCAAACATGGTCTTGAACCGCTCCATGCCGGTTTTACCGTATCTGTCAAGGCGGTCTGCCTCTACCACCAGGGTGGCTGAGATATTATCCATGGCAAATACTTTTTCCGGCAGATCATGAATCTTGATTATCTCCTGGATCTGCTGTGTTTTGCCTATTTCATAATCCAATTCGGATAATATTTTTCCCGCCAGTACAGCGCCCTGTACCATGTGCAGGCTAAAACTTTGTGAATCGCTTTTGACTTTGGGATCTGCTTTTTTAAAATCGCTGAAGTCAATGGCCGTCCACCCCAGATCATGCAGATATGCCGCCGGAAGGACAAGATCCTCGTCCCCGTTTTCATGTTCAAGCAGATACCTGCAAAGCTGAACCACTCGCAAAATATGATCCCAATCGCCGTCACGCCCTTTTTTGTAAATTGGCTCAATTTTGTCCATCAACTTTTTTTCAAATGCATCATCCATTAGAACATCTCCAATGCCAATTGCGTAATCTGCCGGCTGAATAATGGGTCTTCCATATTGGCATCCACCTCAATAATCTCTATCCTGGGATCCAGTTTTTCCCTTAAGGTATCAATAAAAATTTGATCTTCTAAAGGATCATAGGTTGAATTACCCATGCTATCCACAGATGACCATCCCCGCATGGGAATCACCAATTTTACTGGGGCCTTGGCGCCATTTAGCTTTCTTACAAATTCATTGGCCACCTGTTGTAATTCATCAGTGGAAAGACGCAGCCAGGTCCTGAATTTATCAAGATCATACTTTCGTCTTTCATGGAATTCCTTTTTATATTTTGACCGGGAAGGAGTCATGTGATTAACCGAACAGACAGAGACTATCTGGGGAATTCCCTTTTTCCCTGCTGACTCCAGTCTATTGGGGCCGCCATCCCGCATATAGCCAAAATAATGTTCACCCACACCACCAGGTGCTAAATCGATCACCCCTTGAAAAAATCCTTGGGCAATCATTTTTTCCATGGCCCGGTCTCCAACTCCTGCCGCTGAAAATCCTGTGACCTGAAACCCCTCTTTTTCAAGGGCGGCTCGAACAGAACTGGCGCATTGTTCACAAGGGCCCAGCATGGTCATGGCAATGGTTTTCTTACTAGTTTCGCTAAAGGAATTATTGACGTACTTCACCATCCCTTTCATGCAATAACAGGCTCTGTCCATCACATTGGCCAGCATGTCTGTCACACCGGATATTTCAATCACCGAATGAAACAATAAAATATCACCGGTACCAATGTACTTTGTGGATAACCCGGGTAAGGCTGCCGTGGAAGAAATCATCAGTTTCGGCATCCCAAAGGGCAGTGCCCGCATGACATCGGTGGCCATGAGTGACCCGGTTGAACCGCCAATGGCCATAATGCCGTCAATCTTTCCGGCAGAATAGAGGTCCTTGGCAATTTTAGTGGCACCATCAATAATAATATTGGTGATAGTGGAACGTTCCTTGGACCTGTGAATCTCTTCAATGGTACTGCCCCCTGCCGAAGCAACATGGGACGGGGTCAACTCTGCCCTGGACTTTTCCTTTCCACGCATGGAAAGATCCATTAAGAGCGGCAGCACATCAATCTCTTTAAATTTGTATTTTAAATACCTTGTTTCATCCCTTTTTGTATCCAGGGTTGATATGATTAAAACGGTTTTGGGTTTTGCCATTTGTTTAGCCTTTGATGAAAGCGCAGCAATTGTCATCTAAAAGCGATTGCTGCGCTTTTGCGGTTAGAGTCCAAGCCGTTCGCGAATATCTTTCTTCAAGGTTTCCTTGTTGATCTTGCCAGAGTCACCCACAGCAGGAAACTCATCGACAACTTCTAATTGTTCCGGCAATTTGAACATGGCAATTTCCTTGGACTTAAGAAAATCAACCATTGTATTAAAATCAAACTCCATTCCGGCTTTCGGGATTACATATGCTGCGCAACGCTCACCCATTTCCTTGTCCGGATAGCCGACAATGGCCACGGATGCCACAGATGGATGCTCGTTTAAAAGCCCCTCCACCTCAGCCGGATAAATATTCTGGCCGCCCCGGATAATCATGTCCTTGGCCCGGCCCAGAATCCACAGGCATCCTTGATCGAACTTGACTATATCTTCTGTAGTGGTCCAGCCATTTTTATCAAACACAGTGGCTGTGAGTTCCTCATCCCTGTAATATCCTGCAGGTGCGTGGGGTCCCCTGAAATAGAGAATTCCCGGCTCCCCTTCAGGCACTGTTTTATCCTTGTCTTTCTGGTCTGCCAGCCTCACCTTATTACCCGGAAGCATTCTGCCAACAGTTCTTCTTCTCAAGTCCTTGGAATCCTCCACCCGGCAACCGGACACAGAACCCATATCCTGGGTGCCCAAATCACTGGTGATGGAAGCACCAAAAGCAGCCTCAGCCTCTTCAGCAACCTGGGGGGATAAATACCCTCCGGCCGAACGTATAAACCGCAAAGAACTTAAATCATAATCAGACACATCCGCTTCCAGCATACGTACCAGATGGGTGGGTACAACCCCAATGGCAGTTGCCTTTTCTTTTTCGATTAGTGCAAGCGCAGCCTCAGGTGAGAACTCCTCAAGCATGACCGTTTTAGCACCGGCAATGGGTGCTGCAAAGTAGGTCAATGTTCCGGCAGCCCCTCCTGCATGGGGGGCAATAGCCATGGTGGTATCATCCTTGGAAAGATTCCAGATATCCACCCTGCCTTTTGAGGTACAAACCCTTGATGCCGCCGGCCATTCAACTAACTTTGGAATACCCGTTGTCCCGGAGGTTGTAGTTAAAATGGCAATATTCCCCACTGAATTAAAACGCCGATCCTCTAGTACGGATTTATCTATGGGCAATTGTGATCTTTCTTCGGCTATTGTTGTTATTGAATAAGTACCTTCAGGCGCATCCTGGGGTACAATATCGTCAAAAAGAAAAATATTCTTGAGATGGGGAAACTCAGACTGTAGCTCCCGGTACATTTCAAGGTAATTGAATTTATTATATGTATGCATTATAATGACTGCTGAAGCTTGAGTCTTTTCCACCATATAGGTCAGCTCTTTTTTCCTTAAGTATGGATAAACAGTAAGAGAAATCAAACCAGCCCGTTCACAGGCAATTCGTGCCAAAAACCCGTATACGCTGTTTGGAGATTGGATAATTACCCGGGAGTGCTTTTCCAGTCCCATTTCCACCCATGATATGGCCATCGCATCCACCAGCTCTACAGCTTGTTTCCAGGTCAGCCTGTATTTGGAGTCCACCAATGCTTCTTTATCCGGCATCTGCTTGGCATTTTTTTCCCAGAAATCATAAAACGTTTCCTGGGTCCAGTATCCGTCATTGAGGAATTCATCTGTCATTTCCTTGGTATATCTAATCGGTTTCACGATGCATCCTTTCCTTTTGAAAATGTTTTTTTACTTAGATTAATGCCAGCTTTTCAAGCTTATGTTGAAACCGGTGGCAGGCCACAAGTTTTTTCAGCAGTTCATTGAAGAGGAAACGTCTACTGCTGCAAATACTGATTGGAGGTCCCGCAGGCCTGCCACAACAGTTTCATTCAGCACATTTTACAAATGCCATCGATCTAAAATCCAAGCTCTGTCCATCTTTCTTTCACCCTGGCCACCACATCAGGATCAAGCTCAATGGGTATTGGTTTCTTTTTCCACTCATAGGGGATGGTTGCGTCTAAAAGAAGCCGGCCCGTAATTTCTCTTGCTTCAATGGGTAATGAAGGATCCAGCGGTGTTGAACGCCCTCTTTTTATTACCTGGGAACGGTTGGGCTGGAACCTGAAACTTAAAGCATACATGACCCTGGGGATATCCCACGGATCAATATCCTCATCCACCACAATTACGGTCTTCAGGCCATACGCCCCCATTTCAGTTGAGATGGATGCGGTAAGCACCTGATCCACATGGCCCGGATACATCTGTTTCATGGAAATAATGGCAAGGAAACGGCCTGCACCTTCCGGCGGACAATATACAGCTTTCAATCCCGGTATATGCATATCGTTGAGCTGCTGCCAGAGGGTGGCACCATAGGACAATGCCATGGTCATGTGAGAATCCGTGACCGCACGTCCGACTGTTGTTCCCCAGAATATGGGATTATTTCTAAAAGTCACACATTTAACATCAATAAAATTCCTGGGATCAGTTCCCACACCGGAGTAGTAACCGGTATACTCGCCAAAAGGACCTTCTTCCATGAATTTTTCCGCATCCACATATCCTTCAACCACGATTTCGGCATGGGCAGGAATCGGCAGATCAACCACTTCGCCTTTGACCACTTCAATGGCTTCGCCTCTGAAAGCACCGGCAACATCATATTCACTGGTAAAGGCACTGACCCTGGCAGCCCCGAGAATAAATAATATTGGATCACATCCCACAATTGAGGCGACGGGCATGGGTTTTCCCAGTGCCTGGTATTTTTTCAGCATGATGTCCGCATGTTTTCCCTTAATAAACTGTGTACCGATTTTATCCTTAGCCAGAAGCTGGCTTCTATAGGTGCCCAAGTTCACCCAGCCCGAATCCGGGTCTTTGGTGATAATGAAATGAGCAGTACCGTAATATTGCCCCCCATCCAGAGGATAGTATTGGGGAACCGGAAATTTATTCAGGTCCACCTCATCACCCATCATGATATTTTCTTTACAGGGTGCTTTGGCCTTATCAACATATTTGGGCGGTATGGGGTTTTTTGCTTTCTCGGCCCAACCTTTATAAAGTTCGGTCAAGCTGGAATCTTCCGGCATTCCCATGATAATGGCCAAACGTTGAACTGTTGTACATACACTGGTAATAACCGGAGATACATGGTCCTTTACATTTTCAAACAACAGGGCCGGGCCCTGAGCCTCTTCATTGAGTTTTGCAATATGGGAGAGCTCCAGATTCCAGTCAACTTCAGCCGAAATGCGTTTTAACAGTCCTTTTTCCTCACATTCTGCGACAAAATCTCTCATGTCTTTCATAAAATTTACTCCTTTGTCCGTTGTAACCCAATGAAGTGAAAGATAGGGTTACCCGTGCCTTGTGCACTGATTTGTATTTTTGTCCAGGCCCCAACTTCAGGGTCTGGTATTAAAAACAAGCTTAATAATGCGATCCCCAGCCAATCCGAATATTAAAAAAATAAACTGGTTAAAGCTTTTTCCCCATAACAAGACCCGCACAAATATGTTCAAGGGCAGATGATCTCTTTTCCATGACCGGCTCCATCTTTTTATCGCTCCAGACTGTTTCCGGCCTGCTTTGAAGGATCATGATATTCGCCTTACCCGGCGTATCCTTGTCAATGGCCCATTCAATATCCATTGGTTTTCCATAATGCTTTTCAATCCGTTTTCCGATCTTGGCAAGTTCAATGGCATCCTTATCCACCAAGCACTGGATATCCATTCTTTCGGTAGGCACATCCTGTTTTACGACGCAATGGCATTCCGGATCCCGGGTATAGAGGATGGTTTTGGTACAAATTGACTTTTTGACAATTTCATCAGTAATCTTGTTGATCACAAAATTATCCGGTGTGCATTCGCCACTGACCACGCTCTCACCAAAACCCCAATTGGCATCAATAACAATGGAAGACCGGTCACCATTGGCCGGATTTATTGTAAACATGACACCAGCGGTCCAGGCATTGGCCATCTTCTGAATCCCGACCGATATTTTGACCTGATCATGGGGAAATCCCATTTTCGCCCGATAATATATTGCGCGAGCCGTAAAAAGGCTGGACCAGCATTTTTTAACATGGGTGATGATGCCATCCACCCCCCTTATCCAGAGGAAGGTATCCTGCTGCCCGGCAAAGCTTGCGCCGGGCAGGTCTTCTGCAGTTGCGCTTGATCTTACTGCGGCAGGAACTGCCGGAACATTGCACCGCTTGGAAAGCCTTCTGTAGAATTCGCCAATATAGTCCTGCAGATCGTCCTCTACCTTCGTATTTTCAATAAGTGCCCTGATTTTTTTACTTGCCTTTTCCCCGGATGCAACGTCATCGGGTTGAACACTTTCCAATATCCTGAAGATCTCTTTTTTAATATTTCCCTGTTTAAGAAAAAGATCATAGGCCTTTGTGGTAACCGCAAATCCGGGCGGTACTGGGATATCTGCCTTTAATAATTCACCCAGACTGGCGTTTTTACCGCCGGCAAGGGGAATGGATTCCAGATCGCACTCTTCAAACCAGAGCACATAATCATATCTCTTTTTCATGAGATGAATTTACCTTTCAATGTAAATTTTACCAGTATCGCCGTTTACTTTAATTTTCATACCTGACTTGATAATTGCTGTTCCCTGGCCAGTACCCACAACCGCAGGCATACCGTATTCACGGCAGACAATGGCTGCATGGCACATGATACCTCCCACATCAGTGACAACAGCTTTGATTTTCTGGAATATCGGAGCCCAGGAAGGAGATGTAGTGGGTGCTACAAGAATTTCACCCTCTTTGAGTTCTCCTATATCGTCAACCGAACGACAGACTCTTGCGATACCCTCAACAACACCCGGTGATCCTGCAAAACCTTCCATTTCATTGACTTTGTCCGGATCTCCGATTTCTTTTAATTTGGCCCATGCGGCCATGCTATCATTGGTAATACCCCAGAGCACGATGGTGAAAGGTTCTGCAATGGTTTCAGGTGGTGTTCCCACAGCCGGAATAGGCCTGTTTTCTTTAAATTTCTGATAAACGCCCTTCCGCCACTCAATTTCCTCAGGCCAGTGTAACGGTCCATATCCCTTTGTACCGGTTGCCCAGGATGTGACAAGATCCCATAATGCCTGTTTGATTTCATGGCGGGAGAGATACCAGATATCCTCCACATCATTGATAAATTGCTTTTGGGCAAGGATGGCTGAAACGTCCCTCATCTTATTCCAGAATACGGAATGGAACCAATGCTCAACATAAAACATATGATTTTCAACGTAGGGGAATACAAGTTCCGAAGTCCCATGGAGCTGATCAAAAGTCTGTCTGTCTTGATCGGTTTTTAAAAGGCTTCTGTATTCCGCAATCAAATTTATACGTTCTTCTTTTATCTTTTCCATTGGGCGATCTATGGATTCACCCTGAATGAGTTTATCAACATAAATACGGACCGAACTTAAAGGAATATTAAGATTGTCATTCCAGGAAATATCCTGGTGATACCATCCGGTTCCGGTTGAGATATAAAACCATGGGTATTTGGCTTTATCCCATGCAGCAGCCCATTCTCTTCCATTCTCAGAATCCTTAAGGTCTTTGATCACATCTTCCACATCTTTGGCATCATCGCCAATCTTTGAGACGATATCCAATTCAACGGCAAGTTTTGCCAATTTTTTTAGTTCTTCATCCGGGCGGTATAAAATCACATCAATACCGGCCACCATCTGTGTGATCTTCTGAAGCGGGATATCCGGAAATGCCTTTGTACAAAAATCAACAAATGTCACATAGGATGCATACCCCAGATTTAGAAATTCAAAATGATACTGCCAGCAGCGAATTCCCAGGTCTATCAATCGGTCATAATTTTTTAAGAGTTCATATCCGCTGGATGTGCCCAGCCCGTTCTTCACAACTGAGATATCTTCCATATCAGGCAAAGGCTTAATTTCCAGTTTTTCAAGGTCTGAAATAATGCCCTTCATCTTATTTTCCCACTGGTCATGGAGTTTATCCCAATTTTCATAATAATAACCTGCTCTTTCCATAAATAAGGGAACCCTTGCCTCAACTTCCTTTGGATCGGTTACAGGGACCGGAGATATATAGATATTTCCATTGATAATTCTATGGTCTATGCCATAAGCCGGCGGGATCATGAAAATCCGGGTATTAAACTGTGATAGAGCCAGGAACCAGGCTTCATCCCAGATAATATCAAAGGGATACAAGGGTTCAGGATAGTGAAGAGCGTCATTGAACCAGAACATATTATCTTCATAAGCTTCTCTTTCTTTATCCTTTGTTGAAAAACCATAGTGGTAGGGGTACATTCTCTCCCAACCTTCAGTTCCTGGTATTGTTTCTAT
>JAAEMC010000725.1 GCA_024225895.1 Desulfobacteraceae bacterium
AAAGAGGTTAAACGAAGAATGGACAAGCTCAAAGTCTCTGCAGATCCATGGGTTAATTTCGGGTTGCTGTCAGCCATTGGTTTTTTGCCAACCAAACTGGCACAGAAAGCAGCCCAGCTTTTTGGCAATAAGGCCTCGGGTGTATTGACCAATGTACCGGGCCCCAGACAACCGTTGTATTTCGCCGGAAAGAAAATATCCAATATCATGTTCTGGGTTCCCCGGTCAGGCATCATCGGCCTGGGCTTAAGTATTTTCAGCTATAATGGGAAAGTCACTATTGGTATTGCATCGGACAAGGGGCTGATGCCCGATCCCGAGACCCTTTTGGAAGGGTTTGAAGACGAATTTAATTATTTGATCGATATTGTCCAGTCCGGCAAGATCAATCAAGATCCTTTAGTTCTCCATGACCGGTATGAAGAAAAAAAGTCACGAACAACAAAGCCCAAACCGGATGTGCCGGTTGATAAACTGGAATCAGGGCAATGTGAAGCATATACTAAATCCGGCAATAAATGCCGGAACAAAGCCACGAAAGGATCGGTTTTCTGCCATCAACACAGAGAATATGAAAAAGAGGGAAGTCTTCTAAGGGATGTAGCTCAAATAATGAGAGACCTCGCGGATTGAAAAATGTTTGGAGCAGCGGAGATCGGATTCATGACACATAAAATATCAGATAATACAAAGGGCAGATTTTATGTGGATACTAATTGCATCAATTGCTCTATTTGTTGTGAAATTGCGCCGGGAATTTTTGCAACCAACCATGAACAAGGGTATGAATATGTCTTACGACAACCGGACAATAAGAAGGAATTGGCATGGATGGCCGAGGCCATGGATGTCTGTCCGGCAAGAGCCATTCAGGATAATGGATAAGCTTTTTGCTTTAAAGTGGTCGGGTTTCAATTGAATTGGAGGATAATGTGAAACAAGTAATCAGTGTAAGCCTGGGTACCAGCAGGGATGATTATGCCTTTGAAACTGAATTTTTAGGCCAACAGTTTTTAGTTCGTCGTATCGGCACGGACGGAGACAAAGACAAGGCTGCACAACTGCTGCTGGAATGGGACAATAAAGCCGATGCCATTGGTATCGGGAATATTAAATTCCCCCATGCCATTGCTCCAAGATACCTGACCCAAAAGCATGATGACAAGATCAAACGTCTGGGAAAGAGAATTCAGACCCCGGTCACCACCGGCAGCGCATTGCGGGATGTCTCTTTTGAATGGTCATTACGGTACGTGGATCACAAATTTGGTGATTATTTTAAAAATGCCAAAGTCCTGTTCCTTTCAGGCATGACCAATTACGGTATTGCCAAAGTCATGGCCGAGTTTACGGAAAACCTCAGTTTTGCCGATCCGGTCATTGAAAATGGAATTTCCAAGCTGATCCATTCAATGAAAGGGCTGGAATTCTATGCCAAAGGAACCCATGAAATATTAGACTGGCTGCCGGCCAAAAGGCTTACATCTTCAGTTGTACCGTTACAAAAATGGAATCAATATATTCTTCGCAAGGCCATGCAGAAAGCCAGTATCATTGTAGTGCCTTATTATGGTTTTTATGAATATCTTAAAGACACTACTTTGGAAGAACTGGGCGGTAAAATAATCATCACCTCCACAGCCTACGATGACAGGATTGCCTTTTTAAAGGAAAGGGGTGTGGACGTTATCATTGATACCACCCCGAAAATTTTGGAAAGAGTTGTGGGCCCTTGTGTAATTGAAGCCCTGATCCTTGCGGCATTGGAAAAAAAATCAGATATGGTCCAGGATGATGATCTGCTGGAAATAATCAGCATGCAGAAAATGGATCCCCGGGTGGTTTTTCCGTCCGGCAGGGAAAAACGGATCAACCGGTTTGCCTTTGTTATCCATCCTCTGTCCAAAGAATTTTTAAAAAAGGATAAAGCTGTTGATTTTATATCCGGGTTTACACCACCTGTCTTTTTAGATGCCGTGGAAAAGGTCATAGCCTATGCACCTCCCTGGGTGTATTCAAAGGTTACCGGTATTAAATCTCCCAATGGCACCGAAGCACAAGGGTGGCTGATCACGGTGGGAGGAACCCCTAAACAGATGCTGGCCCATAGTCCGGAATTTACTTATACAAGGCTTTTGCAGGCAGCCAGAATGGCCAAACGTATGGGAGCTCAGATCATGGGGCTTGGGGCGTTTACAAAGGTGGTAGGGGATGCCGGTGTTACAGTGGCGAAAAAAGCAGATATCCCCATTACAACAGGTAACAGTTACAGTGCATCCGGAGCACTTTGGGCAGCCGCAGATGCTGTTCGCCGCATGGGGCTTATCCAGATAGAATCCGGGAAAAAGATTGTAGCCAAGACCATGGTGTTAGGGGCCACCGGCGCCATTGGCTCCGTTTGCTGCCGTCTTTTGGCTAAAGCCTTTGAAGAAGTTATTATGGCAGGCCGCAATACGGCAAAACTTTTAGCGTTACAGCAGTCCATACAAAAGGAAACCCCTGGTGTCAAAATTAAGATTACCACCAAACCGGACCGATTCCTTCCGGATATGGATGTTATTGTCACCGCCACTTCCGGGGCCGGGAAAAAGATACTGGATATTACTAAAGTGAAACCAGGGGCGATAATCACGGATGTGGCAAGACCTTTGGATCTTTCCCCGGAAGATGTGGCCAAACGGCCGGATGTGCTGGTGATTGAATCCGGTGAAATCGAGCTGCCCGGCAATCCGGAAATGAAGAATATCGGCCTGCCCCGGAAAGTAGTTTATGCCTGTTTGGCCGAGACTATCGTTCTGGCCCTTGAGGGACGGTATGAGATCTTTACCGTGGGAAGAGAGATTGAATGGGAAAAGGTCAGGGAGATTTACAAATTGGGATTGAAACACGGGATGAAGCTGGCAGCCATCTCCGGGGTGAATGGCGTGTTCAGTGACGAAGATATTTTTAAGGTCAGGGATCTGGCCCTGAAAGCCAGGCGGAAAATTGATCTGCCTGTTAAACCTTAGAAAAGCATCAGGAGGAAGGGTGTGAAACAAATTGTCAATATAAGCCTGGGACCGGAAAAAGAAGATTACCACCTGGAAACCGAATTCCATGGCCAGCGGTTTATTATTCAGCGTTTCGGCACAGACTTTAATCTCCTGAAAGCTGAAGACTTGCTGCTGAAATGGAATAAAAGAGCTGATGTCCTTTGCATCAGTAACATTCAATATCCATGTGCGTTGGGCAGCAAGGGGGTGACGGATGCCAAAACCCGTGAACTTTTAGACTTGTGTGACAGCATGCAGACCCTGGTCACAACCGGGGAGACTCTTTTTAAGGTTAGTCAGGAATGGAGCATTAGAAATATCCAGTTTCAACTGGGTAATAATTATTTCACCAATGCCGGTGTCTTGTTTTTTTCAGGGATGACCAATGCCACTCTGGCCAAGGTTATGTCCGAATATACGGATAACTTGATGTTTGCAGATCCTGTTATTGAAAGCAATGTTCCCAAGATACTCCATACCTTAAAAGATTTGGAATTTTATGCACGAAGGGCCCATGATTTTTTGCAGAAAGTCCCGGTGGGAAAGATTGCATCCAAAAAGAAACAAGTCCGCACCTTAAATGATTACGTCCTGAAAAAAGCAGTGAAAAAGGCTGATATCCTGGTCATTCCCCATGAGGGGTTTTATGATTATATCGATGATTTTACCGGGCAAGATCTTGAAGGTAAAATTGTGATCACAACCACAGCCTATGATGACAGGATTGATCTGCTCACCGAGATGGGGGTGGATATGATCATTGATACCACCCCCAAGCTGATTGAACCGGTAGTGGAGGATGTGGTCGCTGAAGCTTTGATGATTGCCGCCA
>JAAEMC010000726.1 GCA_024225895.1 Desulfobacteraceae bacterium
GAAAATATTTCTAAAGGGTACAATTTCAATGAATCAACTGTTTGTTTTTCCCATAAAAACAAACAAACCATTTATATTTGCAAGGTGCCTAAAATAGACATTTCATCCACGAGGATAAGATCACGAATTAAAGACAATAAACCCATAACAGGTCTTGTCCCCCCCCATGTTGAAGAAATCATTTTAAAAAAGGATTTATACAGATGACAAAACCTGCGGTGAGCCAGGATCTGGAAAAATATTTAAAGCCTGCCTTTGCCAGAAAAGCAATTTCCATTACCGCCATTGATATCCAAAATATCACTTCATATGCAGATACCCTCGTGATTGTTGAAGCTAATTCCCCACGCCAGGTCACTTCCATGGCAGAACACATCATCACATCACTAAAAAAAGAAAAGATCATGGCCATAGGCGTGGAAGGAATCAAAGAAGGCCAGTGGGCACTTTTGGACTACGGCCATGTGATTATCCACGTCTTTGATACTCAGACTAAAGAATTTTATGACCTGGAAGGACTTTGGTCAGACGGTTCCCAATTTGATCTTTCAAAATTTGATCAGAATCATGAAAAGAAGGCCATGGAGGAAGATGATGAATGATAATAATGCTCCTGTCAACATGTTGATGATACTTGATGGCTGGGGCATTAAGCAAAATAAAGAGAACAATGCATTTGCCCTTGCCCATACCCCTTTTTTAGATTCCCTGATCAATACATTTCCCAGTTCAAAACTTTTGTGTTCCGGCAATGCCGTGGGACTTCCGGACGGGACAATGGGAAATTCAGAAGTCGGACACATGAATATCGGAGCCGGCAGAAAAGTGCTTCAGGATTTTGTCAGGATCAATACCGCCATTGAAAATGGGTCCTTTTTTAAGACCTTTGCACTCTGTAATATAATGGATAAAACAATACAAAATAACAGCTCCCTGCATCTTATAGGGCTTTTATCAGATGGCGGAGTACACTCCCATATCTCTCATCTTTTTTCCTTAATTGACATGGCAAAAGAGAAAGGGGTTCAAAATTTATACATCCATGCCATTTTAGACGGCAGGGACACACCACCCAAAAGCGGTATCAATTACATGCAGAAGCTTGTTGATTATCTTACCCAGAAAAATTACGGAAAAATCGCCACCATCACAGGGCGTTACTGGGCCATGGACCGGGATACGAGGTGGGACAGGACCCAAAAAGCCTATGATATGTACACAAAATTTACCGGCAAAGAACAAAACGATCCTGTTAAGGCTGTTCAATTTGCCTACGATTCAGATGAAACAGATGAATTTATCAAACCCCTTGTGATGGATAAAAATGATCGGAACAGCCGAATTAAAGACCGGGACGGCCTCATCTTTTATAACTTTAGAACAGATCGGGCAAAACAAATTACCAGGGCTTTTACTGAAAAAGGATTCACTGAATTTGACAGGGAAAAACAATTAATACTTGGCGGATACGTCTGCATGACCCAATATGATGAAACTTTTGATCTGCCTGTAGCCTTTGGCCCCCAGCACCTGAATAATATCCTGGGAGAAATTATCAGTCGCCATAATATTGCCCAGCTTCGCATTGCAGAAACTGAAAAATATGCCCATGTAACCTATTTCTTCAATGGGGGAGATGAAAAAATTTTTAAAGGAGAAGAAAGGCTGCTCATCCCTTCTCCCAGAGATGTTGCAACCTATGATCTAAAACCTGAGATGAGCGCATTTGAAGTGGCCAAGATGGCTTGCGAAAAAATCAAATCCAGGCAGTTTCCCTTCATCGTACTGAACTTTGCCAATATGGACATGGTGGGACATACCGGAATCCTTGAGGCAGCCATCAAAGCCTGTGAAACTGTGGATCAATGTGTACAAAAAGTTGTTGAAGAAATATGGAAAACCAAAGGTTTTGCCTTGGTAACTGCCGATCATGGCAACTCAGAACAAATGGTAGCAAAAGATGGTTCTCCACATACCGCACATACATTGAATCCGGTCCGGCTGGTCTTTGCAGCAGATGGTTTTAAAGGTCAAGCTGTAAAAGACGGCATCCTTGGCGATATTGCACCCACTATCCTAAAACTGATGGACATTGACCAGCCATCTGAAATGACAGGAACGCCTTTAATATGAAATATCTTGTAGACGATTATATCACCGGCAAACCAGTCCGCAATATGGGTTCCGAAGTTGCCAGACAGACCTTTGAACACTTTTTAGTTGAAAAAAAGGGATATGATAAACAGGACATCAAGGTGGATGAAAAGATCATAGTTCAGTTTAAAGGGGAAGACTATACCTCCTGCATAGACCTTGTGGTGTTTTGTAAAGATAAAGCTATTATGGCAATCACCTGTGTGGCAGGTTCCATTTTCTCCTTTGAACGGGAGATCCTGGCCGGTGCAAGACTTTTGTATGATTACCAGATCCCCTTCGCGGTTTCCACCGATGCCATCAATGCAGCGATACTGGACACTCTGACCGGCGAAAAATATGGGGAAGGTTTAAAAGATATCCCATCAAAGAATGAAGCCGCAAACCTCTTGAATAACATCTCTTTTGAGGCCTTTGACGCAAAAAAAAAAGGAGCGGGAAA
>JAAEMC010000727.1 GCA_024225895.1 Desulfobacteraceae bacterium
ATTGAGAGCAACGGCCATGTTCCCCAGTTTGCCTTGGCAAAGCGCATCAATTTGGATGAATTTTTTTCTCAGTTTAAGGATGGCAGGGAAGGTCAGTACGAAATCTCCAAGCGCTCCCTGGTGGATTATCAGAAGATTTTTGCTGGTTGCCGGGTACTTAGTTGTCATGGGCATTGTTTAAAAAAGATAATACAGTGAAGTAAAAATGCAAAAGCAAAAACAATTAATTTGGTCAGATACTATTAAAGATTAAAGAAAGCGAGGTATAAAATGGACAGAAAACCTTCACGGCCACCATTTTCAACATGGGAATTTTTTTCAGCTTGCATCCATTACCTGGGCAAGGCTGCGCTTACATCGCTTTATCAAAGAGGGGAGCGCCAGATTGAGCGATGGTCAGCCAATCCTGACACATCAGAAAGCCAGCGGAATCCCATAGACAGATATGAGGTCCTGCTGAAAAAACTTATGGAGGAGGGGCACAAGGATATTGCACAGACCGTAGTTGCACGACAGGCCGATATTGTGGGATGTATATTAACAGATAAGGACTACCCTGAACCGGACAAAGAAACCCTGGAACTCGAACTTATTGATGATCTTGCATTTAAAGCACAGTACGACAAGGTTCTTCTCAATCCCAAATCAACCAGGGAAGAATGTCAGGATGCCTTGAAAAAATTAATAAATGAATTACAGGAAAATTATGTGAAAAAATGCCAGCAAAATGGATGGGAGCCTTAAGTACCTGGATAAGAGTTTTCCGGTATTTCAGAA
>JAAEMC010000728.1 GCA_024225895.1 Desulfobacteraceae bacterium
AATTTATTTTTTATTAAGTCAAGAAATAATATTAAATTTTATATTGCCTTGAAATTCAAATTTGTAGTATGAAACTTGAAATTTTGAAACTTGAAACTTGAAAGTGGTGAAAATATGCAAATAAGAATTTTAACAGCAAATGATGTCAGGGCTGCATTGCCAATGCCCAAAGCAATAGATGCAATGAAGCAGGCTTTTGGGCAGCTTTCAGCGGGCCAGGCAGTTGCGCCGCTTCGATCACAGGTTTCCTCAGATAAGGGTGTTACCTTATTAATGCCTGCATATCTTCAAAAAACCGGGGACTTAGGCATTAAGATTGTTTCTGTTTATGGTGACAATCCTGGAATGGGATTACCTGTAGTAACAGCGACAGCCCTTGTCCTTGATTCGGAAACCGGGCTTCCCAAGGCTTTTATGGATGGAAGCAGCCTGACAGCCATCAGGACAGGTGCGGGCGGTGGCTTGGCTGCTGAGCTGCTGGCTCGGCAGAACGCAGAGACAGTGGCTCTTTTCGGGGCAGGAGTCCAGGCCCGGGCCCAGTTGCAGGCAGTTATGGTTGTCCGCACTATAAAGCAGGTCAACCTTATCAGCCGTTCTATGGCATCAACTGAAAAATTTGCCCGTGAGATTGAGGGTTGGTCAGATGCTCCCAAGGTCAAACTTGCTGCAACACCCCGGGATGCTATTGGGAATGCTGACATTGTAATAACAGCCACAACATCTCCCACACCTCTTTTTAATGGTGATGATCTCAGGCCCGGTACTCATGTAACCGGCGTGGGGTCATATACGCCTGAGATGCGGGAAGTGGATGAAAAAACAGTCAGACGGGCTTTGATTGTTGTCGATTCCAGGGAAGCATGCCTTGCTGAAGCAGGAGATATTATTATCCCGGAAGTTGCTATTGATGCTGAACTGGGCGAAATTGTCAACGGCCTTAAACCCGGACGCCGATCTGATGATGAAATTACATTTTTTAAATCAGTCGGGGTGGCAGTGCAGGATGCGGCCTCTGCTGCTGCTGTGCTGGCAGAGGCAGAGAAAAAAGGGTTGGGTACGGTTATTAGGATTGACGATTGATGATTGATGATTGATTATTGATGATTGATGATTGATTATTGATGATTGGCGATTGATGATTATCACAAAATCATCAATAATCAATAATCAATAATCAATCATCAATCGTCAATCGCCAATCGCCAATCGTCAATCTTTTGAACCGGCAACCCAGTCCAGCCCCCATTTGTAAGTCTGGTCACAATCAGGATGCCCCTTGTGAAAACTGACCAGTTTGGTTACTTTTATTCCTGCGCCCTCAAACTCCAGCATTGTGATTGCACAAAACGGGAGAGAATCCATCTGAGAACCCATAGGCACTTCAAGCACAGGCTGCCCCGGGACTTTGAGTGTTATTACAGCGTCAGTGCTTGCCCAGTTAGGAGCGCCCTCATAGATATAGGTATACATCAAAACGCGTTTTATCTTATTAATATGGGCCAAATTAATCTTCATATTTTCGCCTTCTGACCATGCGCCTGTCCGGTCGTCGCCACAGTGAAATATATAAGGAGGTGAATCAAATGACCCAAAAGCATTTCCAAGCGGTTGAATCGCTCCCTTGGTACCGTTTTGCATCTCAAACAGGCACCCGAGATCCAGGTCAAGCTCCTTGTCGCCGCCTCCGAAAACTTTGGAGAGAAGGCCGCCTGACTGTTTAGCTCCTTCCGGTTTTTTATTCCAGTTAAGATTGATAAGGATATCGCCGCCTGCTCCCTTTGGTTTCAATGAATAACTGTCGCCCTTGGACTTGAGTGTAACTTTTGATGCCAGCTTCAGTTCAGATGCACCCGGAATTTTAGTCCTGAAATCTTCCAGGTTCATTACTTCACTGTCATTAACAAGTGAATTGGAAATCATTCCAGCCTCAAACTTGCAGATCACAGCAAGCGAACCGGACTGGGCAGAATCCAGGGCAACAGTATGGTGTTCTCCCCGGTCAGTCACTACTTCGACACGGGCATCATAGTTGGCAAAGACTTTGTTTTCACCTGATGAAGCGTCTGTAAAGTTAAGAGCGCATACATAAAGTTCTTCAAAATCATCCAGTTTGACAATACGCATTTCTTCCCGCTTGTCTCCGGCTCCGGCGCCTACGCCCTCATCACCTGAAAGTTGGATAAACGGGAATTGATTTAGCATCCCAAGAGATCCGCCTGCATAATTATCTGAGTATACACCTCCGGATCTGCCATCTTTGGTCTTGTAAAAAGCCATCAGATCCAGGTCAACAGCCGATGTCCATATAAGTGAAACCTTGATTTGCTTAAACGCGCCAATATCAGCTTTTGCTCCCTTTTGTTTCAGTTCCATGTGAATATGTCTCCGCTTAATAAGTTTTATTATAACCATGCCTTTTTAATATTGAGGGCTATCATATTTATAACATGAATGCAATCAGGTAAATGTAAAATGTAAAACAGCAATTCTGATTTTGGAAATAAATTACCAAATTCCAAATCACAAATAAATCTCAAATTCCAAATCACAAATCACAAATCACAAATAAATCTCAAATCCCCGAATCTCCGAACTTCAATATTTCAATACATTAAACTATTGGAATTTATTTGTGATTTATTTGTAATTTGTGATTTGTGATTTGGAGTTTATTTTGATATTATTTTCTCACACTCTGTAAAAATCTCATTGAGAATTCCCAGAATGAATTCCGGATAACCTGTTGAACAGGCATCAGTTCTGTAGAATTTATTATCTGTTGTATATTTGCCGAATTCCCATATTCTTCCGACAATTATGAATTATTGTGGCAGGCTTTACAATTTTTTTTTGATTTGTTGATATTATTGATAAAAAAAAGACATCTGGTTTGTATTTTTCCTTAAATATCAATATGTTAAATAAAAAAAGAAAATAGGCTTCCCCTCTTGTTGTTTTATTTTTATTATGATATGTTATCCCAAAATAAAAAAGGACAATAAAAAAAAGAGCAGGGTTTATTCGGATAGGAATTTGCCAAAAAAACATTTGAGTGTAACCAAAATTGTGCATTGGGGAATGAAACCCTAAGGGTTTTCAAAACCCTTAGGGTTTAGGCACTTTGTTTTAAAGGAGAAAATTATGCCGGAATATATTTATAAAGCAAAAAATAAAATCGGTAGAACTATAAAAGGTGAGTATGAAGGTTCGGATATCAAGTCAGCGGAAGCATATTTGAAAAGACGTAATCTGACTGATTTCACGGTCAAGGAAAAGCCCAAAGACATTTTTGCAAACGTTGGTTTTATGCAGCCGAAAATTACGGCAAAAGATGTTATTATTTTCTAG
>JAAEMC010000729.1 GCA_024225895.1 Desulfobacteraceae bacterium
ATGGTCCACCAGCACTTTATGCTCGTCCAGAACCATTCTGTGATTGAAAACGTAGCCCTGGGATACAAAGACACCCCTTTTTTCTTTCCAAAGATTAAGATTCTGGAAAAGGTGGTGGAGTTTTCAAAAAAATTTAATTTTCACATTGATCCTTACAAAAAGATTTGGCAGCTTTCCGCAGGTGAACAGCAGCGGGTGGAAATCATCAAAGCTATTTTAAATGGTGCAGATCTTCTAATACTGGATGAACCGACCAGTGTACTCACGCCCCAGGAGACTAAAGAACTCATCTCCATCTTACGAAAAATGAAGGCCAAGGGCCATATGATCATCTTTATTTCCCACAAACTTGATGAAATCATGGATATCTGTGACCGGGTCACTGTGCTCAGAAAAGGCCGGATCGTTGGGAATATCGCAACCAAAGAGACCGATAAAAAATCTCTTGCCCGGATGATGGTAGGCAGGGATGTTATTTTCAGCATTGACAAGGAAAAACTTGTCAAAGGCAAAAAAGTGCTTGAAGCTGATCGCCTTAAAATCCTGGGAGATAAAGGCCATTTGTCCGTTAAAGGAATTTCTTTTGAACTCTTTAAAAACGAAATATTAGGTATTGCCGGGGTTGCCGGTAACGGGCAAAGAGAACTGGCCGAAGGCATAACCGGCATTCGATCTGTTGTGTCCGGCAAAGTTTCCATCAACGGTAAGGACATCACCAATAAGTCTCCCCGTAAAATCTATGACAATGGTGTTGCCCATGTTCCGGAAGAACGTATCCGTTTTGGGATTGCCCCGGGACTTTTCCTCTATGACAATGCCATTTTAAAGCAGCATCATTTAAAAAAATTTTCCAAACGGTACTTTTTAAAATACAATCAGGTCAAAAATCATGCAAAACAACTGATCAAGGATTTTAAAGTCTCCACCCATTCCATTGACAATCAGATAAGAAACCTTTCCGGCGGAAACATCCAAAAGCTCATTTTGGGAAGGGAGATCAGTGAACAGCCCCAACTGCTTGTGGCTTCCCACCCAACCTACGGGCTGGACGTGGGGGCCACCGAATTTTTACGTAAACACCTTTTAAGATTAAGAAAACAAGGAAGCGCCGTGCTCTTGTTTTCCGAAGACTTAGAAGAGATTTTTGAACTGTGTGACCGGGTAGCTGTAATGTTTGACGGCGAATTCATGGCCGTGCTCGACTCGGATGATAAAAGGTTTTGCGATATCGGTCTTATGATGGCCGGCTCAAAAAGAATATATAAAGATGAGTAAAAAAAAGTGTAGACAATGATGCATATCAGAACAAGTGACAGATACAATATCACGGCATTGCGCTCTTTAGTGACAAATATACTTTCCCTGGCGTCAGGGATTCTGGTAATCAGCCTTGTTTTCCTTTGTGTCGGTGTGAATCCGGTCTTTGCCATCACAGAAATATTTTCCGGATCATTCGGTTCTTTTTATGGTTTTAAAGAGACATTGACCAAGGCCATTCCACTGATTTTAATCGGTTCCGGCCTCACATTGGCATTCCGGGCAAAATTCTGGAATATCGGTGCCGAAGGCCAGCTTTTAATGGGCGCCACCTTCAGCACATGGGTGGCTCTTGCATGGGGCGCATACCTTCCCTCTTATCTTCTTGTTCCTTTGATGTTCTTTGCAGGTTTTATCGGCGGTGCCGTCTGGGGTATCATCCCGGCGGTCCTGAAAATCAAATACTCCATCAATGAAGTTGTCTCCACCTTAATGCTCAATTATATCTGTGCTGAATTTTTAACCATGCTGATTGTGGGGCCCTGGAAAGGCTCGGACCGGTTTGGATTTCCCGGAACCGACAATTTCCCGGCTGCCGCAGTATTAGGGGTTATCCCGGGTTCAAGGATCCATTATGCCACCTTGATTCTGGCTATGATCTGCGCGGTGATCTTAAGTGTCATCATTTATAAGACACGGTTCGGATATGAGGCAAGGGTGGTGGGTGAAAACCCGGAAGCAGGTAAATATGCCGGCATCAATTTTTTAAAAACAAGCCTCATCCTCATGGCCATAAGCGGAGGTCTGGCCGGACTCGCAGGGGTGGGAGAAGTTGCCGGAATTCACCATTATTTGGGATATCCTGCCTCAGTCTCTTCGGGATACGGATTTACCGCAATTATCGTAGCATGGCTTGCCAAATTGAATCCGTTGTATGCAGTCTTTTCCGGAATATTCTTTGCCGGGATACTGGTGGGCGGGGATGCCATTCAAATTTCTCTGGGTCTGCCGGCGGCAACAGTAGAAATCGTTAACGGCACATTGCTTATATTTCTGATCATGGGAGATTTTTTCTTGAAACATAAAGTCAGATTAGTCTTTTCCAAAACTTGAGGGGGCATAAAATGGAAGATATTATTATTTCAACACTTCAACGAACAATGGTCGCGGGAACTCCACTGCTTTTGGCAACCACAGGAGAGATAATCTGTGAGAGATCCGGGATCCTCAACCTGGGTGTGGAGGGAATGATGGCTGTAGGTGCGGTAATGGCCTTCATCGTGACCATTACCACTGGGCAACCCTGGCTCGGGGTATTGGCAGCCCTTATTACGGGTATTGTTATTTCAATGATTCATGCCTTTGCTTCCATTACCCTCCAGGCCAACCAGGTTGTATCCGGCCTTGCTTTAACCATGCTGGGCTTAGGTCTGTCCGGGATGCTCGGCAAGCCCTATGTGGGAAAGCCATTGACTATTAAAATGGATAATATCGCTATTCCTTTTTTATCAGACATCCCCTGGCTGGGTAAAATTTTCTTTAATCAGAGCCCTTTTTTCTATCTGGCAATTATTCTTGCTTTTGCATCCTGGTTTTTCCTGGAAAGAACACGGCTTGGAATTCAGATCAGATCCACAGGAGAAAATCCCAAGGCCACAGAAACCCAAGGAGTCAATATTTTTTTAATCAGGTATGTCAGTGTCCTGATTGGCGGTGCATTTTCCGGTCTTGCAGGCGCCCATCTCTCCATTTCCTATAGTAAATCATGGATTGAAGGCATGACGGCCGGACGAGGCTGGATAGCCATTGCATTGACTATATTTGCTCTTTGGAACCCGGGACGGGCCATCTGGGCTTCTTTTCTGTTTGGCGGCATCTTTGTGGTGCAGTACTTGATGCAACCCATGGGTATTTCCCCCAATTTTTTAGCCATGCTGCCGTATTTTGCCACATTACTCATTCTTTTAATCATCAGTTTTAGGGATCCACGGCGGTTAAATGCGCCTGCCATGCTGGCCGAACCTTATAAAAGGGGGGAAAGATAAGAAATCCTTTGATAAAATGCAAATTATTCCTTAAAATATGAGAATACTTCATTTCAACAATATTTAGGAGAAATAAATGGAAACTCATAGAATATCCATTGATGAAATTTCTAAACTCTTTCTTTCTTCAGCAAAAAATACCTTGGAAAAAAGCACCAAGGAGGAAGTGAGCTATTCCAATACCATTCAAAAAGTCCCAAAAGTTTCAATGAAACCGGATATGACCTGTTTTGTCCAGTTCAACGGGGATTACAACGGGCTTGTAATTTTTAATTTTACCGACAATGCCGCCTTTGAAATTTATAAAA
>JAAEMC010000730.1 GCA_024225895.1 Desulfobacteraceae bacterium
AAAGATGCCTGCAATGCAAAAAACCGCTTTGTGTCTCCGGGTGTCCGGTATCTGTTGATATCCCCGGATTTATCAAAAGCATTGCTGCGGATGATTATGATGGTGCCATTAAAAAACTTTGGGAAAAGAATGCACTCCCCGCGGTTTGCGGAAGAGTCTGTCCCCAGGAAGAACAGTGCGAGGGCAAATGCATTGTTGGCAAAAAAGACAAACCCGTTGCCATCGGCTATCTTGAACGCTTTGCAGCCGACTGGGAACGCAGTCATGGTAAAGGCGACATCCCGCAGGTTGCCGAGACAACAGGCAAAAAAGTGGCTATTATCGGATCCGGACCTTCCGGGCTGACGGTTGCCGGCGACCTTCTTCTAAAAGGTCATGATGTCACCATATTTGAAGCATTTCATAAAACCGGCGGCGTTCTGGTTTACGGCATCCCTGAATTTCGTTTGCCTAAAGCTATCGTGGGTTCGGAAGTAGCCACCCTTGAAAAGATGGGTGCAAACATTGAGACCAACACGGTTGTAGGCGCATCCGTAACCGTTGATGAACTTTTTGAAGAAGGGTATGATGCCATTTATATTGGCGTGGGTGCAGGGCTTCCCAGGTTTATGAATATTCCGGGTGAAAACTTGATCGGCATTTATTCCGCTAATGAATATTTAACCCGTACCAACCTGATGAAAGGCTACCTTTTTCCGGATTATGACACCCCTATTGCCAGGGGTAAAAATGTCGTGGTCCTGGGCGCAGGCAATGTAGCCATGGACTCTGCCAGAACCGCCATGAGGCTGGGTGCGGATTCTGTAAAAATCGTCTATAGAAGATCAAGAGATGAAATGCCGGCTCGAAATGAAGAACTTCACCATGCAGAAGAAGAGGGGATTGAATTTGTTCTTTTGACCAATCCAACCCAGTTCTTCGGAAATGATGAAGGACGCCTCACCGGGATGGAATGCTTAAAAATGGAGTTGGGCGAACCCGATGATTCCGGGAGAAGACGTCCCATCCCCATTGAAGGATCTGAATACCGTTTTGACTGCGATCTGGTAGTGGTTTCTGTGGGCTCAAACGCCAATCCGCTACTCACTAATTCCACACAGGATATTCAGCTGAACAGATGGGGCAATATCGAGGCAGACTCAGTTACCGGAAAGACATCCAAAAAAGGAGTTTGGGCAGGCGGAGATATTGTTACCGGCGCTGCAACAGTAATTCTGGCAATGGGTGCAGGCAGGACTGCTGCCGATTCCATGCATGACTATCTAACCCTGGGATGGTAATTTGTAGAATATAGCGATTGCCAAAATAATTTTTGCCAATAACCCAAAAGACTTATGGCAATCGCTAAAAACCAAATAATTCATAAATTCAAAGACTTAACTCAAACAGCATGAACTATCTCTATTCTGTTTGAACGGAATATATCTATGATATTTGGTATTACACACAACGTTAATGTTTGTTCAAGGCTGGCGGTTTACCATAATATTTAACCGTCAGCCTTTTTTATGTAAACCTTGTGATCCACAAGACCAAGAGAATGAATATATCCCTTGATGAATTTTTGCTCTCCGAAAATGGATACGATGCGGATGCCGCCCTCATCCGGTTCTACTTTATCAACAGCTTCCATAATCAGGGTTTCAGTATCATTTTCAATTATATATGCATTGGCTTCACACATAATATTCTATTCCTTAACTATTTTTAACCAAATATTTTTCAATGACCTCATCAACCAGCTGGGGCAATGGCAGGCCTGATAGCCCTGCGATTTCAAGGTTCTCCTGACTCAATGGCAGCAAAATCTTTTTTGCCCGGCAAAGACTAATGGCTTCGGCCATTTCCAGGGTAACCTCCCCGAGCATGGCATGGGGCATAATTATGCCAACAGGACCGATAACTACATCAGCCTTTTTCACTGTCTGTATGATAGCATTATTTCCTGAAGCCCCTTTATTTGCTTTGGCTTTTAGCATCTGTGCCGTTGCAATGGCATTAGTGCCCAAAGCAATGATCTCCATTGATTCTTCAAACCGCTCTTTTAATTTCTTGATGATCAGCGACCCAATACCTCCGCCCTGGCCATCTATAACACATATGATCCTGTTCTTTTCTGGTTCCATGGTTTGCTTTTTTTAATGCCTTCGCCTATTTTTATTCATTATTTTCAACCAATTGCCTGACATGATCCCAAATGCTTTGTGCCACATTTTGAGTGGTTGTATTGCCATCAACCACCACCACCTTTTCTTTGGTTTTTAATTTTTTAAAAGCAGTGAAATAGTGATCCCTTACTTCTTTCATGACATCTATCTTCTCATATATTTCAAGACTGCTTCTGGCTTTTTCAATCCGTTCAAAGCATGTTTTGGGATCAACATCAATGAACACAGTCATATCCGGCCTTAAAATATCCTCATTTAGTTGATTCAGCTGAATGACCCAGTCCATGGGAATATGCTGGGCATGGTAGGCATATGACGAAAAATAGTACCGGTCGCACAAGACGATGATTTTCTGGTTAACCTTATTTTTAATTCCGTTTTTACGATTCAGTAGATGGTCGGTCCTATCTGCCGCAAATAACATTGCTATGGTTCTTTGATCGGTTTCAACCTCGCCGGATAACATCTTTCGGATCAAAGATCCGATGGGACCGTCTGAAGGCTCAAATGTTGAAAATACCGGATATCCTTTTTTGTGTAAGGAATCAGTAAGCATCTTGATCTGCGTACTTTTTCCTGAACCGTCAATACCTTCAAATACAATAAATATGCCGCGTTTTTGTTGATTCAATTACCCCATCCTAATGGCCTTGATTATATCATGTTGCACACACAAAGCATGAAAAATCAGTTTATAACAATATCCAAGTCTATTGGCAATTTAAAAGATATCTTTGTATTTATTCTTGACACTTTGAAAAAAATCATTCTAGAATACGTATTATCGCAAACTGACGAATTCCATTGTACCCAATTCATCCCTTGGAGGCCAACATGTTTAGCAAAAAATATCTTAAAACCAAACCTATTTGTAAAGTTACCTTCCGATTAAGCGCTAATGAAATCGGGGATGCTCAGAATGTGAACATCCTTGGCGAATTTAACAACTGGGATTTAAATGCAACCCCCATGAAAAGGTTGAAAAGCGGTGATTTTTCCTATGTCCTTAACCTTGAAAAGGACCATGCCTATCAGTTCAGATATCTCATTGACAATGAAACATACATGAATGATACCGATGCTGATGCATATCTGCCCTCCCCGTTTCCCGGCATTGACAATTCTGTTATAGCCCTTTAGAAATATATATTTCGTAATTTAATTATAAAATTATTGTCTTCTTTTTATATCTTCTTTACACTGTTATGTTTATAAATAAAATTTCAGGTGATTTATGACATATGATGTAATTATTGTCGGCGGCGGTCCAGCAGGACTTTTTGCAGCCTACCATTTAAAAGAGCACTCCAAATTAAATGTTCTTATGATTGAAAAGGGGAAAAAACCTCTTAAAAGAAAATGCCCTAACCATAATCAGCAAAAATGTACCCAATGCGATCCTTGCAATATTCTATCCGGGATTGGCGGGGCAGGGCTCTACTCAGACGGAAAACTCAACTTTATCCCAAGGCTTGGCAAAACAGATCTCACACAATTTATGTCAATGAGTGAGGCCCAAGAGCTGATTGATGAAACAGAGACCATTTTTACCCGATTTAAAATGAACGGCCCGGTTTATCCGACTAATATGGATGAAGCCAAGCAGGTGAGAAAAGAAGCCAAAAAATTTGGGATTGACCTGCTGCTGATCAAGCAAAAACATCTGGGCAGTGACAACCTGCCCAGTTATATTGCCCAAATGGCCGACTATATTGAGAATAAAGGCCTTGAAATCAAAGATAGCGAAACCGTTATTGATATTATTGAAAAAGATGGCCAAATCAAGGGTGTAATAACGGACAAGAATGAATACAAGGCTCACAATGTCATCCTTGCACCAGGCAGGATCGGGGCCAACTGGGTGGCAGGCGTTGCCCAGAAACACGGCATCAGCTTAAGCCAGCGCGGCATTGAGGTTGGAGTTAGGGTGGAAGTCCATAATGATATCATGGATGATCTTTGCAATGTGATTTACGATCCAACATTCTTTATCCAGACCAACACCTATGATGATCAGACCCGAACCTTTTGTACCAACCAGGGCGGATTTATCTCCCTTGAAAATTACAAGGATTTTGTCTGTGTCAACGGTCATGCCTATTCTGACCGGAAATCTTCAAACACTAATTTTGCCTTTCTATCTAAGGTCGTGTTAACTGAGCCTGTCACCGATAATCAGGCTTATGGTGAATCAATTGGTAAGCTTGCCACCATTATTGGTGGGGGGAAACCTATTTTACAACGTTTCGGAGACTTAAAAAGGGGAAGGCGGTCCACCTGGAACAGAATTAGCAAAGGATATATTGAACCCACCATGACCAACGTGGTTTGTGGTGATATTGCCATGGCACTGCCCGAGCGGATTCTTTCCAATCTCATTGAAGGTCTTGAGACCTTAAATCTTGTAGTACCAGGTGTTTCCAACGACGAAACCCTTTTATATGCACCTGAGATTAAATTTTTTGCCACCCAGATCGAAACAAATAATTATTTGGAAACTGCAATAAAAGGTATGTATGTGGCCGGAGACGGGCCGGGAGTCGCAGGAAACATAGTGTCCGCAGCAGCCACGGGGTTAATTCCGGCCAAAAGAATCATAGAATTATTATAGGAAATCAAATGATTGTCAGTCCCCTGGCTGGAAGCATCAGGTGGATACTCTATTTCGGGAAGTATGTTGCACAGGAGTTCTCCGACTCCCATGCCATGACTTTTGATACCCTTATCTCTTCTGGAAAATCATTTATAAAGGTTTGAACTCTCTTTGCAATAAATACGGCAATTCTTTCCGATGTGGGTTGTTGGCCTTGAAAAATATCCAGCTCATTTAAAAACTTATGATCCAGTTCTTCTACCACCTGCCGGACAGCCTTTTTAATATCACCGAAATCAGCCAAAACACCTGCTGAATTTAATTGTTCTCCAGACACACAGACCTCCACATTCCAGTTATGCCCGTGAAGGTTTTCACATTTTTGGCCCACCATGGTCAGTTGGTGTGCCCCTGCAAAATGACTTTTCACCTTTAATTCAAACATAAGTTCAATCAGCCTTTTTTGTGTTTAAAGGTTCTTAAATAAATTTTTCAATTTATTTGATATTTTATTTGAATCCAGCCTGTCAAATTCCTTTAAAAGATCTACCTGTTTGGAAGAAAGTTTTTTGGGTGTTTTAATAATTACTTTAACAATCTGATCCCCGCGTTGACCGCTTCTCAAAGAAGGGATACCTTCTCCTCTTAGCTTAAACACATCTCCGAACTGTGTTCCTTTGGGAATCTTGAGTTGCTCCTTACCTGTCAGTGTCGGAATTTGAATCTCGTCTCCCAACGCTGCCTGGACAAAGGAAATGTCAATCACACAAATAATATCCGTACCATCCCGTTGAAAACTTTTATGGGGTTTGACATCAATGACAACATATAGATCTCCATTTACGCCACCGGTAACAGGGGCGCCTTCTCCTTCGCCGGTTAGCCTGAGTTTGGACCCCCGGTCGACACCTGCCGGAATTTTAACCTGGACCTTTCTGGTGATTTCAATTCTTCCAGCACCCCGGCACCTGGCACAAGGGTTAGGTATGACACTTCCCCTGCCATTGCAATAGGGGCAGGAGGACTTTACCTTAAAAAATCCCTGGCTTTGAATAAACTGACCTGATCCCTGACACTGTCCACAGGTTTCAGGACTTGTCCCTTCCTTGCAGCCAGATCCTCCACACTCCGGGCAGGTATCCATTTTAGGAATGGTAATGGTTTTTTGTGAACCAAAAGCAGCTTCCGTAAAATCGATGGTCATATCGTATCGTAGATCAGACCCTCTTTGCACTCGACTACGCTGGTTTCTGCCCCCGAACCCGAAGAAATCTTCAAAAATATCCCCAAAACTTGAAAAAATATCATCAAAACCACTGGGCCCGGAATGTCCTGCGCCCTCAAGTCCCCTGTGACCAAATTGATCATATATCTGACGCTTATTGTCGTCACTCAATACTTCATAGGCTTCAGATGCTTGCTTGAATTTATCTTCAGCAGTCTTGTTTCCCGGATTTTTATCCGGATGAAATTTAATAGCTTTTTTTCGGTAGGCTTTTTTTA
>JAAEMC010000731.1 GCA_024225895.1 Desulfobacteraceae bacterium
GTCCCTCTTTCAATGGCTGTTGCATGGTAGCGGTCTTCCCAATACGCGCCTTGTCTTTTTTTACGTCGGTTATATTCTTGACCGGTTTGTCCGGCAATCATCTGCATGGATTTTGGTATTGTGTTTCTGGCGCCATCATCAGACACCAATAGATGAATGTGGTTTGACGTAACGACATAATTCAGAACCACAAGTCCATATCTTTGTTTTGCTTTAAATAGCAATTCTAACCATCTATTCCGGTCTCTAACGAATTTTAGTAAAAACTCCTTTTTGTGACAGCGGTGAGTTATGTGCCATACATGCCCGGGTATGTAATATCGTTTTGCTCTTGGCATTAATACTGTTTTTCTTAAACCTCTGATTTTGCCCTTAAAACTGTTAACCTAAACCAGATTTGAACCAAATAAAACAGGGAATATGTTAAGATAATACCGAGATTGCCCGGACCACAAATAATATGTCCGGTCAGGCGGATCTGGAAAACCTTTTTTCAAAAAGGGGATGTGATTATTGCCAACCTCTGGCAGAAAAGCCGCGTCAAATAGCACCGGGTCCACCCCCATATCCTTGGACAAAAAATTAATTCAACTACCTGCTGTACGCTGTGGTCATTTGAAGATGAGGTGTAATAAATTACTACAGCAGCTGTAACAATAGGCTACAGATTGTAACCATCTAATAATATACGTTTTTTTTATTCACACCTATGTTTATCCCCTCTGGGAGTGTAGCCAATGGCTTCATATTCTTTTTCGATATTTTCCTTCATTGCGGATCGTTTTTTTAAAATTTTTAAAATAGTCTTTAATTTCAATAAGATAGACTGCTTCTAATCCTGGGTGCCCGCCATGGCATTTGTGTTGCAGAATAATAAATAAAACGCGCATATATCGAAAAAGGAGGAAGCAAAATGAGAAAACAAAAAACAAATAACAGAGATAAGGATGTTTCCAGGTGGATTAAGCGGCTTAAAAAACGGTATCTCGGTTCATCAAGGCCGTGCCTCCATGTAATGTCCGGCGTAACCTGTGCGCCGAAGATCTGTGTGTGGGATTATGAATGCTATCATTGTGAATATGACCAGATGCTGGATGCCGTACTTTAAAATCGGTCACCCGGCAATGAAAAGGAGATTAATAAAATGAAATCAAAAAAAGCGAAGAAACGGGTCAAAGGCTTTCAGGTGCTGGAAGACGAATGCATCTGGATGAAGGCCGGAATTGTTAATTTTCGGTTATGCGACAATGCATATGACTGCCAGGCTTGTCCGTTTGACAAAGGGTTGCAAAAAAGCTTGTCCTCCGGCCGCCGTCAAGGCCTGAAAACGAAACAATCAAAATGGGCTGAGCATCTAAAAACCCAATACAAGGGGGCTTCGCGGCCATGCCGCCATGTTTTGACAGGGCGGATTGATGCGCCAAAGATCTGCACATTGAACTATGAATGCTACCATTGCTCCTACGACCAGATGCTGGATGAAATGGATCTGACAGAGCTCAATGCACAGCCCGGCTATGCCCTTGCTTCGGGGTATCGGCTGGCGGACGGATATTATTACCACATGGGGCACAGCTGGGCCCGATTTGAGCATGGCGGGCGGATCAAAGTCGGGTTCGACGATTTCATGGCCAAGCTGTTCGGTGCCATTACCTATCTTACCCTGCCGCCCCTTGGCGCCACTTTGAAAAAAGATCAGGTTGGTTTAACTTTTGGCAGGGGAATTTATACTGCCGGCGCTCTTTCACCCATTACCGGAACGGTATTGGCTACCAACCATAAGGCCCGGGAACATCCGGAGATCACCCATGAAGATCCCTATTATGAAGGCTGGCTGTATATCCTGGAACCGGAAATGCCCAAAAGAAACCTTAAAGGGCTTTACTATGGTAAAAAAAGCATCCAGTGGATTGATCGGGAAAGTCAGAAATTGTTAAGGCTGATGGGGCCGGAATATGAAGATCTGGCAGCGACCGGTGGCGAACCGATCAATGATGTATACGGCAGCTTTCCGGAAATCGGATGGGAGGTATTGGCCCACACCTTTCTTAAAACGGAAAAACGATAAGGCCGGGTTCCTTAGCGGGGTAGGAAAGCCGAACAATACCTGCAAAGATAAAAGGGGGTTTGATCAAGCGTCTCAATATCAC
>JAAEMC010000732.1 GCA_024225895.1 Desulfobacteraceae bacterium
CTGCATATTTGCCTTTTGCAAGATGCATTTTGCCGATCTTGCCCGAAACCATTGTATCTTCAGCCACCTCAATACAGGCGCTGATTCTAAGTTTGTCCGGTTCTGTTATATCAATACTGTCATGGTAAACTACCATGCACGGGGCCTGCTTGGGGAGCAAATCCCTTGGAGCGGCCCACTTGTAAAGGGTATTGAAAAGATTTTCAAACAATTTTGCATCCCCTTCATAGGGACCGATATACCTGACATAGGCCAGGCACAATGGTTCAAAATATTGGATTCCAACCTCTTTTTGCGGCAACAGGCTGTTTGCATTCAGATCTGACCGTGTGAGAACCGGAACGGGCCGCTCAAAATCAGGTTGTTTTGCACGATGATAGACCGATCTTTGGGACTGCCGCCATTGGGTGGCACTCATATGAAAGCGTTCCTTGAAACTTCTGGCAAAGGCCTGGGAGCTTGAAAATCCGCAGTCCAAGGCAATCCGTGTCACCGGTGTCCGGTGGTTGGCCAGAAGCTGGCCTGCTGCCTTTTCAAGGCGAAGTCTCTGGATGAATGAAAATATCGGTTCTCTGATCAGGGCATGAAAAATGCGGTGAAAATGAAACTTTGAAAAACAGGCCACTTTGGCCAATTCATCCAAAGAAAGCTCATTTTCAAGGTGGGCTTCAATATAGTCAATCACCTTGTTAATACGGGAAAAGTATTCATCTGCCTGTGTATTATTATTCATAAAAAGGAACTCAATATTTTAAATATTTTTCACCACCATATCATCATTTTCACAGCCTGAATATCTGGCCACCACACTGCATTTTGCTTTAAAAAGGAAATAAATCCTTTCATCGCCATGGGTAAGGGTCTCAAAATTACCCTGTCCTTTGGAAAGAATCAAATCCGCTTCAGTATAAAGTTCCTTGAATTCACGGCTGCATTCTTCCAGTATCGTGCCTGGGATGTCCGCACCATTTGAGATCACATTCACAATTTTTGAAATCCCGGTATAATCAAGGTCCTCCAAAGTGGCGTCGTTCAATGCATATCCCCCACGTACCGCATAAGTAATTTTATGGTGGCCTATTTCTTCCATAAGCAGTTTGTCAAATACAATTTCCCCGGAATTATCCCCCAGCCATAATATTTTGTTCGCCTTTGTGACTGCTTGTTCAAAAGAACGGATGTCTCCATGGACTCTTTGTGCAAGACTCTGGTCTATGGTCTGCAGCACTTTTTGCTTGCCCACGGTATTGTGGGTGCCAAAATCAATAATGTTCCCGGCAATGGAAAGGCGTACCGCTGTTTCAAACCGGTCATTGGAATTTGCTTTCCCAGATTTGAGTTCCGGATATAACTTCAAGGCAAAATCATTGTAAACCTTTTTAAGCTCCTTGTAAGGATCCAAAACCCCTGTGACATCTTTCACGGTCCTCTGGATGAACCGGGCCATTAACGGGGGCGGTGAATTCAAATCAAATACTAGCAGTTCTTTTAAAACCTTTTTTACAATGGTCGTCTGGCACAGCTCATCCTTGGTAGCAAGTTTTGCCGCATCCAGCGCCCCCCTGGCAATACAGGGCAGGCAGTCATTATACATTTTCATTGTGTTTTATCTTTTCTGCTGAAGTGTCAATATGGTCATCCAGGCCATTTTTATCGCTGCTTTTTTCAGGTGGGGCAAAAGCTGCCATCCTTCTTTGCTTTTTCCCCGCCTTTGGAAACCCAGTCGAGAAATGCCAGGGTTTTCTTCTTTAAAATGATGAGAAACCCCTGCTGTTTCAATTTATGAAATCCTTGGTTCATAACTATTCTGATCTTTTGTTAAAGTGTATTGTTTGCCTTATCAACATTTATAGTGATTCTAAAAAAAATATGTTTTCAAAAAACAATATAAATACATGGTATCACTTTAAAGCAAATCGATTTTGTTTCAACCGTTTTCTATCCTCGAGGCGTAGAAACGGCTGTATGCTTATCGAAATTTTTTTTTATATTCAAAATCAAAAATGAAGATACAAGGAAAAATAGCCCCAAATAGAAGAATACCGGTTTAAAATCAGATCCTGTAATATCCAGGATCACTCCGGAAAGCCAAGGACCAATCAAGCCTGCAACAAATCCATAAGCCGTAAAGACCAGACCAAAAATCCGGCCGAAATTTTCCGGGCCGTACACTTCGGTTATCAACGGGGCAGAAACCGTAAATAAGGTTCCAAAGGCAAGGCCGATAATTCCTGACAAAAAACAAATTCCAGATAAATTGTCCAAGAAGGGCAATAAAAAAAAGGCAATCCCGGCAAAAACAAAGGTGATCATCATGATGGCCTGTTTTGAGTAAATATCGGAAAGCTTTCCCACAAGCAGCCTGCCCACGCCATTGCACAAATTAAAGCCCACCAGAATATAAACATATTGATTGACATCATACCCAAGAGCCTTTCCAAATAAAGGGCATAACACGACCATGGAGATGCCTGCAGCACCGCAAAAGGCCCAAACCAGCCATAACATCCAAAAGTTTTTTTGTTTCAGGATAGCTGTAGCTGATAAGGTTGGAGGCAACACTTCCTGTCTTTTTTTATCCTTTATGGGTTGTCGAACAAACCATGCAGCCGTAGTCCCGATAAAAAGACAAAGCAGGGCAGCAAAATTAGCGGTAAAAGCATAGCCTTTAAGCACCAGCAGATGTGAAAATACAGGAGCTAAGAAAACAGCAGCCCCGCCGAACGTCATGTTGAAAATCCCTGAAACAAGCCCCCGGTGTTGGGGAAAAATAGTTTGAAAAAGACTTAAGCTGGGAACATATACAAAACTTGCAAAAAAACCTGTCAGAAAAGCCCAAAGATTAATCTGGGCCATGGACGAAGCTCTGCCTGCAAAAAACATCAATATCCCGCATGCAAAACTGCCGCAAAATACGATCCAGTGGGTGGATATTTTTTCCTGGAGTCTTCCGGCAATAAACATGGAGAAGCCTGATCCCACCAGCACAAAAAACATCAATTGGCCTATGGCAGCCTGATTAACACTGAAAAGGTGTTGCCATTGGGCAGCCATTACCCCTGGAAAACCAAAGACAAATGCCCCTGGGAAAAAAATGGTAATGCATGCAAAACATAAAATGGCGTTCTTTTTTTCCATGATCTGTCCGCCTAAAGCAGAGTTTTATCGATTATTTTTTTGTGTTTAATGGAATCAAGCATAGTCTTTAGAGCGGCTTTTGTATTGAGGGCCGGATCATCCATTACCTTTTCAAATAAAAATGATTTCACAAGGCCAACATCAGAACCCGGCCCGATGGCAAGGATGTCCATTATATCATGGCCGGTAATTTCAAGATCATCAATTGAAAAACCTTGTTTACGGTCAATCTCTTTTGTCAGTTTTTCCAACCGCAGACGGATATCGGTCAGGGTATAAGCCTGCTTTTTCAGATTCCCCTGTTTGTCGGCAATACGAAGTCTTAAAAAATCCCGGTACCTGATACCATGATCCTCAAGCGTTGCCAAAACCCTCCTTACAGCCTTTGGGGAAGTTTTAGGAGTCAATGACCGCATATGCACCCGGACCATTGAAGTGATATATTTGATTTCCAGGTTGCTGAATCTCAATTGTTCCAAATCCTGAGCCAGCATCTGAAAATTCCTTTCATGTCCAATAAAAGTGATACTGCCGTTCTTGTTTTCCATGGCATCAAACTTTCCCACATCATGCAGAAAACCTGTCAGGCGCAGCAATGGATTTTTAGGAGACAAGGCATCTCCTGTAATCATCATATGCTCAAACACTGTCTCTCCGTGAAAAGGGCCGCCATCAAGCTCGTAACATCTTGCAAGGCTTGGCAGGATGATTTTTAAAAGCCCTGCTTCATGGAGGGCTCTAAAAAAAAGGGATGGTTGATCATAGACCATGGCCTTTAATATTTCATGGCGAATTCGCTCATGGGCCACACTTTCTTTAACAATATCCTTGTTTTTTTTAATAGCTTTTAAGGAAGACGCACTAAGATGTCCGTTAATTTTGGCGACAAACCGGCAGGCCCGGATCATTCGCAACGGGTCTTCCTTGATCCTGTTTTCAGAATTGGTAGTGAACCGGATTATCCTGTCTTTTAAATCCTGTTTGCCGCTAAAGGGATCAACCAATTCCATTAAAAACGGATCATAGGCCATGCTGTTAATGGTAAAATCCCTTTTAGCCAGATCTGCTTCAGGAAAGAGATCAATGGGAGCATTGGCCCTTGCCGAAGCGATCTCTATCCCATTGACAATGCATATGGGAAAGGTCTTGCCCACCTGTTTTACAGTTTCAGTTTTAAAAATCTCTTTAATATCTGTGATGGCGGCATTGGTCAGAAGATCAACATCCTTACAAGGCTTATCCGATACCATATCCCGGACCGCACCTCCAACGATATAGGCCTTAAACC
>JAAEMC010000733.1 GCA_024225895.1 Desulfobacteraceae bacterium
CTTTTAAGTGATTCCATTTAATTGTTTTTTTGAAAACGTATTTATTCAGAATCACTATATTTATAAAAAACAGCGAAGCAAATTATCTATATTGTAAAAAAAAAAATTGAATGATCTCAAGTATATTTTTAAGGGAAAATCTTCATTAAAGCAAGTTAAAAGCAATGAAGACAACAATCCTGGTTCATGCAAGAGATTGCTGTCTTCATTAATGGATAAATCTTTGTCTATTCGTTATTAATCATCACCAAAAACGGTTGCGGCATATTTAACATCTTCCGGGCAGAATATAAAAAGGCATTTGCCATCGGAATCAGATACAGAACCATATACATAATTGATATTGATCTGTTCTTTGCCCAATTGTTTGGTCAGTTTGGCAAACTCGCCCGGTTTGTTTGTAATATCTATGGCCACCACCTCTTTTGTATCAAAGATATAATTGTTTTCTTTTAAAAGCATAACAGCTTCATCCGGCTTGTTGACAATAAGCCGGGTTAAAGCAAATTCTGCCGAATCTTTACGAACAGAACTGTAATTGGCTGAAGAGGCCAGCCTTTTCAATGATTTGCCCCTGGCTTGAAACAGATTTTGCACATAGGCCGAGGCATCCTGGATGGTAATGGCATCAATATTAATTTCTGCATTTCCTAAAAGTTCTGATAATTTTCCAAGTTCTCCAGGCACATTTTTAAGGAAAAGTGAAATTTCTAATCGGATCATATTCTTGGGTCCCCTCTTTATAAGGTTTTACAACAATATCTGCAGTAATTTAGCTCTGTCTTGCAATGGCTACGCCTTCATCAAATGCTTTCATATTCAATGGAATAATTTTGGGCTTTGCAGCAAATTCTTCCTTGATGCATTTTTTTAATATTTCCATATCAACAAGCTCGCTTTTGGCAGCAAAAGCGCTTAGGGCGACTATATTCGCAGCTTTTACAGATCCGACCTGGATCGCTGTATCATTGGCAGGTACAATCAGTTCGGTGATGTCCTCCCGTTCGCTGCGGACCGGGATCAGGGAGCTGTTGATAAGAATAATACCGTTCTTTTTCACGTCAGGTGCAAATTTTTCAAGGGACGGACGGTTCATTGCCACAAGATGGGTGGGATTTTTTATGATGGGGGAACCGATGAGTTTGTCGCTGATTACAACCGTACAATATGCAGTACCACCTCTCATCTCAGGGCCATAAGATGGCACCCAGGCGACAAATGATCCTTGTTTCATTGCTGCATAGGCTATAAGTTTTGCGCTCAGTAAGATTCCCTGGCCGCCAAATCCGGCAAATTTTATTTCTGTTTGCATTGGTTTCTCCAAAAACAATAGTCTGGTTTCATCATTTATAATTAATCTTCATCCGGTGTTTTGTAATCGCCTAGCTCATAATAGGGAATCAGGTTGTCCTGGGCCCATTTTAATGAATCAAGAGGAGTTAGGCCCCAGTTGGTGGGACAGGTGCTGACCACTTCAACAAAGCTGAAGCATCTGCCTTCCACCTGATACTCAAATGCTTTTTTAATGGCTTTTTTAGCCTTATTGATCTGCTGGGGTTTTAAAACAGCCTGCCTTGTGACATAGGCCGGTGTTACAAGTTCTCCCAAAAGGTTTGCCATTCTGATGGGCATGCCTGTTGCGTCTGTATCCCGGCCGGTTGGTGCTGTGGTCGCCCGCTGGCCCGGCATGGTAGTCGGTGCCATCTGGCCGCCCGTCATCCCATAAATGGCATTGTTGATGAAAATGGTGGTAAATTTTTCTCCACGGTTGGCTGCATGGATGATTTCGCCCATACCGATACTGGCAAGATCACCATCTCCCTGGTAAGTGAAAACAATCAAATCAGGACGGACCCGTTTGATGCCGGTGGCCATGGCAGGCGCTCGGCCGTGGGCAGCTTCCTGGAAATCGAGATTAAAATAATTATACGCCAAAACGGCACATCCCACTGGGGCGATGCCGACAGTTCTTCCTGCGATGCCGAGCTCATCAATGGTTTCGGCAACCAGCCGGTGAACAATACCATGGGTACAGCCGGGGCAGTAATGCGTCATGGTCTGGCTGAGTGATTCTGGCCTTGAAAATGCTTTTCCCATTTTTTTTCTCCTGTGTTTAAGCTCTAGAGCAGTCCTTTAATAATTTCGATGATTTTTTCCGGTGACGGGATATCTCCGCCGCACTCACCGTAAAACTCAACTTCTCTTTGGCCCTTGACACTTCTTTCTACATCCTCAACCATCTGGCCCATGCTCATTTCAATACTGATAACTGATTTGCAGTTTTCTTTTGTCGCTGCGTTATAGATTGCTTCTTCAGGGAAGGGGAACAGGGTCTGGGGCCGCAGCATTGCCACTTCAATACCATCCTTTTTCAGGAGGTCAATGGAAGTTCTGCAAACACGGCTCATGGTGCCGTAACTTACGATGAGTACTTGATAGTCTGTCTGAGTATTATACTCCTCATACCGGACTTCCTCTTTTCTCATTTTATCGTATTTGGCTTTGAGGATCAAATTATTATTGTTCAGTTCTGTGGGATCTAAAAATAATGATTTCACAAGGTTACGCTTGTCTGATTTCCGGTAATCCATACCATTGGTCGCCCAGTCATCCTTATTGGTGGCTTCGGTTTTCAGATCATCCGGAAATTCACATGGTTCCATCATCTGACCAATAAGACCATCTCCTAATATCATAACCGGGTTTCTGTATTTCTCAGCCAGCGTAAAGGCTTTCATGGTCATTTCAACGGCTTCCTGTACACCGTCGGGCGCCATGACAAGGAGGCGGTAATCACCATGGCCGCCGCCCTTGGTGGCTTGAAAATAATCTCCCTGGGAAGGAAGAATACCGCCCAAACCAGGTCCTCCGCGGACAATATTGACAAAAACTGCCGGGCACTGGGCTGCGGCAATATAACTGATGGCTTCACTCATCAGACTGACACCGGGGCTTGACGAAGTGGTCATTACCCTTTCCCCGCAACCGGCCGCACCAAATATCATATACCCAACAGCGACTTCACTTTCTCCCTGGACAAAGACACCTCCTTCTTCAGGCAGTCTTTTTACAAGGTATTCAGCAACTTCGGACTGGGGGGTTATGGGATATGCAAAATAGTTTTTACATCCCGCTCTGATTGCAGCTTCGCCAATCGCTTCATTTCCTTTCATTAATACTTTTGCCATTATGGTAATTCCCCTTTATTTAGTCAGCAGTCTCTTCTTTGATCTCTTTTATCTGTATTGCCACATCCGGGCAGATAATACAGCACATGGTACAATGGATACAATCTTCGGGCCGTGCCTGATATGCTGGAAAATGCCCTTTAGCATTTACTATCTTTGTTATTTCCAGCACTTTTTTCGGGCAGAATTCCACGCATAAGCCGCACCCTTTGCATCTTTCCGACTCTATCATATGTTGAAACGCCATTTTAATTACTCCTTTGCTATCAAAACTTTTTCCACGGCAGGTTCAATTTTCTGTCTATTCTGAGAATAGGACAATCAAAGCGCGCCATGTCAAGTTGTGATATTAAGTTTGATGGTGTTGTTACAAATTCTATTTTTAATCCGGTTTGCCTGGATATTTCTGTTAAGAGTTTATACCCGTCATATATGATTTCAGGGGTTGTTTCATCAATCAGGTTGGCGTTGCCGATAATACCTGTAACCTTAAGGTTTGAAGCGGTTTCAATCTCCTCTTTTATTCTGATGCAGCCTTTTACATCTCTGGTAAAAGGCCTTAAGGGATTGATCACCTGAAGCATGGAAACCTTTTTATTTTTAAAGGCATCCTTTAATGCGGATAAAACAGTTGCGCCTGCATCATCCCCGCCGGCATCCAGCAAAATAACATCTGCAGAAGATCGTATCATACCGGCCACTGCAGGGGTGAGGATGGGAAGATCAGCATGCATATATTGTTTGTCCGGAAGCACCACATCAATTCCCAAAGCTTCAAGTGGTTTTCTTGCTTCACGGGTTCTAAAATAGGGATTTACAAGATCAAGATCTGCAATCCGGACACTTAAGCCCGCATTTTTTCTTTGGGCTGCCAGGTTTACGGCAGTTTCGGTCTTCCCGCTGCCATAGTTTCCGACAATAACATTTATACC
>JAAEMC010000734.1 GCA_024225895.1 Desulfobacteraceae bacterium
CAATAAAAGGAGAACAAAATGGCCAAGAAAAAAGCAATTCATGATTTTTATAAAATGAAAAAAGAAAATGAAAAAGTAACATGGCTGACATCCTATGATTTTCCCACTGCCCAGTTTGCTGAAGCCGCAGGCCTGGATATGATACTTGTGGGCGATTCTTTAGGTATGTGCGTTTATGGGTACCAGGGCACAGTTCCGGTAACCATGGAGCAATGCATTGTTCATTGCGATGCGGTCCGGCGGGGTGCCCCCAACACCTTTATTGTGGGCGATATGCCCTTTATGAGCTACCAGATCTCGGATGAAGATGCAGTTTACAATGCCGGACGCTTCCTAAAAGAGGCAGATGTGGATGCTATCAAACTGGAAGGCGGCACCCGGGTGGCTTCTAGGATAAAGGCCATTGTGGAAGCCGGGATCGTGGTCATCGGCCACATCGGCCTAACCCCCCAGAGTTCCGGGGCGCTGGGCGGCCACAAAGCCCAGGGTAGAACCGCCAAAGATGCCAAACTGGTGGTAGAGGATGCCCTGGCAGTTCAAAAAGCAGGCGCACAAATGTTGCTGGTGGAGGCCGTACCACCGGAAGTTACCCAATATATCGCCAAAACTCTTACCATCCCGGTTTTTTCAATTGGCGCAGGCAAGGAATGTGACGGGCAACTTTTAATTGTAAGTGATCTCATTGGGCAGTTCCAGGCATTCACTCCGAAATTTGTCAAAAAATATTGCGATGTAGCAACTATCATTACCAAAGCCATGAAAGAGTACTGCGATGATGTAAGACAAGGCCAATTCCCAGAGGATCAACATTGCTATCATATGATTGACGGTGAAAGAAATAAATTTTTAAATGAAATGAAATAATAATAAGAACGGGAGAAACCATGACACAATTAAAAGACAAGCTTACAATTTCTCAAAACGATCTTAAAGTGGTCAACACGCTTCTAACAAACCCGGATAATAAGCTTGTAAAAGGGCTGTCCGATTTGATCGAAAAATTCGGAGGTGCGGATGCCATCAATGAAAAAGCCAGAAAAGCCAGAAATCCTGAAGTATTGATGCAAAAACTCAAAGAGATGAACTCCCCCTATGTTGCGGATTTACAATGGCTTATGGAACAACGGGACAAAAAAGCCTTTGTTTCCATGGATGAGTATTGCAAAAACGTGACAGGCAATGATGCCGGTCAAATTGATCATACCAACGCGGTAACGTTAGAAGTATCCGCCCTTCAATTTTTCCCCTGGCTAATCACCCAGGCCCAAAAGGCGATTAAAGAAAAACAGCTCATGCCCGGCAGGATAATCAGAGTGAGGAACATGGCCGAACAGGTGGAAGACAATGGTGATATAATTGCCACTGCTCTGGCTATGCAGATCATTGGCGCGTCTTATGTGGAATCCTTGGACACCCGCGGCACCGACGGCAGCAATATCCATCTTGGTGGTGGGCCTGCAACGATTGCAGGCTTTTTCGGCGGCATTGGCCAACCAAATGAATATCCGTTAAAATGGGCTGAAGAATATTTAAACTACTTTACAAAATACGGGATTCAGCAGGTGCTCAATGTCAATTCCGGTACCATCCTTTTAGGATATCTTATGCACCGCATGGGCGTGGATATAGAATTTAAAATCTCTGTTTTTGTGGGTAATGACAACCCGTTTTTTATCATGTGGACCCTGATGACGGCCAAACTCTTTGCCAGACAAGACAACTCCACATCCCTGGTAGGGTTTAACCTGTCCAATTCCGTGAACAACGAAACCATTCGCCAGGCCAACGAAATCAGAAAAGAGTTGGGCTTAGAGCAACAGGTCCGGTTTGAGCACCATATCACCGAGACCTATAAATCCATTGTGGTCCAGCCTTACAACAGAAGGGACGAGCTGATTGAAATCGCCAAGGAAGTGCCAAATATTTCAGCCAAGCATGAAGGAGGAGAAACCGGGACAGAAGAAAACCGGGAGCATCCCTCAGATATTTTCGACTATTTCATGAGTAAACAAGACATTATGGAGAACAATCTCATGGATGCCCTTGAAACTAACTTTCTTGATAAATGCGAATCCGTCAACCTGACGGCCCAGGCCCTAATAAAATCAGGTGTTGGCGTCATAGCTGCACAGAATCTCCATTAATTTTTTATAAGGAAAAACCTAAATGATTCCTTCAAAAATGCACCATTTTTTGCACGACAATTTGCCCGACCGGGTATGGACAAACCGGTTGATCAAGGATGGTCCGTTCCGGTTCCTTGAATTCGGTCCTTTGGATGTGGACCGGCTCCAACGCCTGGGTATTAAAGTAGACCGTTTAGGTCCCAGGGTGGTCGTCTGCATGTGGAATGAAGAAAGCCGCCATCAAATCGGCGGGTATCTTGTGGTGGACAACCTGGCAATGGGTCAGCCTTCCATGGGTGGCACACGCATGCTGCCGGACATCACCCCGGATATCATCCATAATCTTGCCAGGGGCATGACGCTTAAAAATGCTGCGGCAGACTTACCTTTTGGCGGTGGAAAATCAGGCATCGTGTGCCCTGAAGACACAAGTCCTGAAGACCGGCACGAAATCATCAAAGGGTTTGGACGGCTTTTGAATAGATATAAGAATATTTATATCCCCGGGCCGGATGTGGGCACCAATGATGCAGACATGAAGACCTTTGCCATTGAAAACGGATTGAACAATGTTGTATCCAAACCGGCTGACATGGGGGGCAACCGGATTGATGAACTGGGCGGAGCTGCCAATGGTGTGGTGGTGGCTTTCAAAGCCCTTTTGGAACATTTGCCAAAACTTCGGCAGCTTCCTCAGTTCAAAGATATGGTCATCCCGGATCCCAAGGACCTTACCGTTCTTATCCAGGGGTTTGGCGCGGTGGGCGCCCATGTGGCAAGAATTTTCAATGACTATGATCCGGATGCCTGCCCTCTGATCAAAGGAATCAGTGATGAAAGCGGCTATCTTCTAAATGAAAACGGACTGCCTTGGCAAATGCTCTTTGATTTATGGAAGGACCATGGGCCGGTGGCCTTAAAATATTTCCATGATATTCTCATGCACGAAGATCACCCGGAAATGAAAGATACGGTTTTTTCCAATTCCTCTAACAACCTCTTGACAGAATCCGGATTTTGTCTGGTACCGGCATCACCTGTGTTTAATTACCTGGATGTTGACAAGTCTACCCATCCTTCCATGACCGTTGACCGCATGGGCAAATGGCAAGTCATTGTGGAAGGAGCCAACACCTATTCTCCTAATCCGGCCAGAAAAGCGGAAAGACGACGAATGGAACGCCACGTTTTCCGGGATAAGGGTATTCTGATTGCCACAGACTACCTGGTCAACTCCGGAGGGGTGATTTATGCCGCCCATGAAAGAATTATTCCCACCCCGGACCACCTGCTGCTGCCAAGAGACATTCTTGGAAATTCTCAGAAAATTGAAGAATGGCTTAAAAAGAATGAAGCCGATTTTGCAGCTCTTGCAGAAAAACGGCGTATTGCAGCAGTTGAAAAGCTGGAAACCGTAATCCGTAGAAATATGGAAGAACTCATCGACGGTCTTTGCAAGGATGCCGACAGTCTTCCTTGTGAAATCGCCGAACAGATCAGTGTCCAGCGGATCGCATCCATGGAAAAATCCAGGAAAGTTAAGGACATCATGGCAGATGCCCCGACCATTGGATTAGACAAGAGTGTCACTGATGCAGCCAAACTTTTGGTGTCATCAAATATTCCCATCGTCAATGTTGTCTCTGAAAAGGGTAAACTCATCGGCATTGTCACCAACTGGGATATTACCAATGCCACTGCCATGAAACTACCCATGGATTCCCCTTTGACCAAAATCATGGTGGCCGATGTCATCACCTCCAACCCTGGATCCACCATCTTAGACTGTATTCGCATGCTGGAAAACCACGAGATATCTGCCATGCCGGTTGTTGACGACAATAGGGTCGTGGGAGTTATCAGCGGAGACATCATGGCAAGAAAAACTCTTTTCAGATTATTGCAAACTATGGTATAGATGAATTATTAGGGATGCAGGGACGCAAGGACGGATATTCGATCCGCCTCCAAATAAAGTCATTCCATCTTTTCAAGGAGGAGAAGATAACCATGGCATTCAGTGAATTGGCAAAAAAAAGGAGAAGCTGCCGGGCATTTAAAGATATACAAGTTACCGAAGAACAATTACAGACCATTTTAGAGGCTGCGCAATGGGCTCCTAGCCCTTTGAATGAACAACCCTTTCAATTTATTGCGATCACAGATGAAACAGTAAAAGCCCAAATTCAAAAAATCAGCATCGAAGCCAAACAGACAGTAATTGATAGCAGAGGTCCGGGCTGGGTAAAAAAATACCCTATGGATTTTATCGTGGAGTGCCCCCTGATACTGGTGGTGGTCTCTGACCCCAATAAAGGCGGGTTGGGCAGCTATTTTGAGCAGCCCCACGGTGCATTGCAGGCCTCCTCTGCCTGCATTCAGAACATGATGCTCCAGGCTGCGGATTTGGAACTTCACTCTCTATGGTTTACTTTTTTCAATCCACTGACCTTAAAATCAATTCTCAATATCCCGGACAGACTTGATATTGCCGGTGCCATAATGTTCGGGACACCTGCCATGGAAAGCAAGGTACCAAAACGCAGAACGCCGGTGATCCACCAAAACCGTTACACTTCTTAAACTGGCCATAGCGGTTCTGGTGCCTTATTTATATTTTGTTTTTTTGAACCAACCAGCGCTTCCAGGACGAACCAATCTTGATGCTAAAATGGACATTTAATACATTTATATATTCCTGCCCTTTTCCAAGGGTCTCTTCTTTTTCCCCATTGGCGATTATCTTTTTTTAATAGATGGTTGTGCAATGTGGTAACACTTTCTAAATCATGAATAGCCTGCCCTGTTTTACTTTACCAAATTATTAAAAATTCATCCTGGCTCCAGATTGATTCCCAGGGCCAAAAGGATGTTAAATTTATCCATGATAAATCCTTTTGCTGATAATTGATCAAGAGTTTAATCTTAGTATACTTACGTGACCCCCCAAATCCACCATCAACAGGGTAAACGCGTACCACTGACATGAATTACATTTACCTTGAAAACATAAGTATTTGGAATTATAAGGCCTAAAAGTTACATGCGTTAGCCTTGGCCACCATCTATAAGTCATACTCCGCTAAGGAGTAGCGAACCCAGGCATCGCGGCAGGTAACGCCTTGATGATGGATCAGGGACCCATAAACATATTGACTCTATATTTTTGTGTGATAAATGTGGACAGATTGCTGAGTCC
>JAAEMC010000735.1 GCA_024225895.1 Desulfobacteraceae bacterium
ATCCAGTGAAATTTATTTTCCCGGTCTGCATTACGGCTGGCTGTAAAAATTACAACATTGGGTTTATTCAGCGCCATCAGATAGATTCTTGCCCAGGGATAGACCGCAATTTTATTGGTATTGCCTACCCGTTTTTGAATTTCAAAAACCAGATCAGTTGTTAAGCCGGTTAACTCACCATTCTCGTCCATAAATCCCGTTGGAGGGGATTTGCCATTAGTGCCAATGAACATGTCATTGGCAATACTTTTTCCATACAGGATCATAATGATAGAGCAACACACCACAAATATTTTTAAACTTTTCAAAATAACTTCCTTAAAAACAATAATCATCTGTTTTATGCTCCGACATAATATCAATGACTATAATTACTCTGTAAAACATGGCCCCTCCTTATTATAAATCCCAATATCCCGCTATTGATCTGTGCTGCTTTATATAAAAAACAATTGCATGGCCAGGTCTGTGCTCCTCCCGGCAAAACAATAGTACTGCTTTGCAAACAGACGGACACGCAGTTTGCCCCCTGGATTAAAATAATTCATTTTAAATCATATTTTTCAAGGATGTGGTCTGCAGACCCGTTTGCCATGACCTGATCCAACGCACCCTGGAATTGGCCGACTACACTTATTGGCACCTTTTTGCTGAATCCGAATCCGCTTTTCAATTTTTGTACTTCGTATACGATTTCGTAATTTTGCGGTTTTAACCCAAAGCGGTGCATATTTTTAAATGCAGAATCATCCATATAGGAAATCATGTCCAGACGATCCCGTTTAAGTTTTAAAAACAAGGATTTCTGATTATTAGATAATTGAGGATTCAGCCATTCAAATCCTTTTCCCGCCAGCACATGATGCCCGATGTCCTCCCGAACCGCCCCCACCTGATAATATTGAGCATCCAGGATTGTTTTAAGTTTTATCTTTTTACTCTTTTTAGCAATGAAAACCAGAGAATGGGTATGGTATGCCCCTACCCAGTGATACTTTTGGGCTCTTTCGGGTGAATACCCCATTGCAAACAGGACTATATTAGGCTCACGCCCCAACCGTTTGATGCCCCTGGCCCATGGGAGGATCAAGATTTGCTCCACTTTGTTTTCCAACCCTAAATATTCCCATATTAATGAGAGTATCTCTATGGATGCGCCCTTCAGTATTCCTTCCTTGTAGAAATTGTGGGGAGGATATTCTTCGGTGATATAGACCAAATCTTTTGCAGTGATCTGATCAGCCGTTGCCGGACATGCCAGGGTCAATGAAATCAATAAGAAAAATAATAGTACGATCAATTTTAGCAATACTGATTTTTTCATTTCTGAGTACCCTTTGGAAGATAGGATTCAATTGAAAAAGATATGTAATATTGTAAGCCAGGACACTATTTTAGTCAAGAAAAAGACCCTCCATACAGAGTAAACAAATGTAACCCTGGCATGACTTAACCTTATTTTAATTCATGCCAGGGTTAAGTCTCGTTTGCCCTACGCGCTTTTTTTGCCCGTTAAAAAGCTATTCAGGATATTTCATAACCCAGGTTTGTTTTGCTGGAAATTTTCATGAAGTATTGGAGATCTGGACGGCGTTTAAATATCACTTGACACCTATTTGTTGTATACAGTACACAGTATACTCACTAAAGGTGCATAAAATGTTATCCCTTTTAAAAGGAGAAGTTTATGGAACTTTTCAATAAAAATGCCATAGGGCTCTATTCCAAACAGGCTACTGCTGCTCCTTTTCTCTTCTTTTGGCCGGCTATGAATGCGGTTTGACCGGACCTTGCCCTATTAAAAAACAAAATTTTTGTCTGCCAGGCTGGATCTATTTGATTAGGGTCTAAACGAAAACCTGAAAATTTTTTCGAGCACAAGGCCAACGATAATTTTAACCACAGGAATACATTAAAGTATTTGAAAAATTAAAATTAGAAGCCAACGCAGTAATCGGAAAAATTGGCAGTTTTCGTTCCAGCACTTAAGTAGCGGACAATGATATTATTACTAAAGTTGAATCAACCTAATAATTATTTAAGGATTGTAAAAATGAAACAAGAATTTTTACTGGGAAACGGCGCCATCGCCATTGGTCTTTTAGAAGCCGGATGCCAGATCATGACTTCCTATCCCGGCACTCCGAGTTCAGAAATTCTGCCTGAGGTAACTCGGCTTTCCAAGGCCCATGGCCTGAACACTGCCATTGAATGGTCCATCAATGAAAAAGTGGCATTCGACAATGCCTTTGCCGCAGCAGTTACCGGCAAAAGAGCGGCCTGCTGCATGAAAATGGTGGGATTAAACGTGGCTTCCGACTCGTTTATGAGTGCGGCTTATCAAGGAAATATCGGCGGGCTTGTGATCATCTCTTGTGATGACCCCGGACCCCACTCCTCCCAGACTGAGCAGGATTCAAGGCTTATGGCCCGCCTTGGAAAAGTGCCGGTTTTAGATCCCGGCACACCCGAAGAAGCCCGGCAGATGATCAAAACCGCATTTGAACTTTCAGAAGAATTCCAGGTGCCTGTTTTAATAAGGCCGGCAATCCGGATCTGCCACGCCCGGCAGAATATTAAATATGAAGGGTTTGAAAATAACGTTACCAAATCCGAGTTTAAAAGAGAGCCCACCCGTTGGGCATCTACACCCAAATTCAGGTTTGTCCAGCACAAGGCGCTCAATGAAAAGCACTTGAAAATCAGTGAGCGGTTCAGTGATTTTGAACCCTATAACAGCCATAATCTTACTTCCGGCAAACAATACAAGCTGGGTGTAATCGCCGGCGGCGTCCCTGCCTTTGTCATCAAAGATCTGTTTGAAGAATTTGACCGTACCGACATCCCCATTTTAAAACTGGGAGCCCCATATCCCTTCCCGGAAAAACTGACTGATGAATTTATGAATGCCTGCGACAAGGTATTGGTAGTGGAAGAAACAGACACTGTGATCGAATACATGCTCCGGGATAAATACAAAACCCTGGGAAGGCTTTCTAACCATGTTCCCATGGAAGGGGAGCTGGTGCCCGAAAAGATTGAAGCCGTATTGAACAAGGCCATGGCAGACTGCGGTCTTGAAAAATTGACCGACAGCAACTATGCAGCAACGGCATTTGACCTTGTGGGAGGAATGGAACTTCCCATTAGAAAACCGACATTGTGTCCGGGCTGCCCGCACAGAGCATCTTTTTACGCCATTCGAAAAGCTGTTCCCAAGGCCATCTTCCCGTCAGACATCGGCTGTTATACTCTGGGATCAAATCTTGGCGGCGTGGATACAGTTCTGGACATGGGAGCCGGCATCACCATGGCATCGGGATTCTGGAACGCTTATATCCAGGATGACATCAAAAAACCCATTGTGGCCACCATGGGGGATTCCACATTTTTCCATTCCGGTACCACCGGCCTGATCAATGCGGTCTATAATAATTCACGCTTTGTCCTTGTCATTTTAGACAACCATATCACTGCCATGACCGGTATGCAGCCGGCCTTAACCCAGGATATCCGGGTGGATGGTTCAAAGGGCAATCCCATCGATCTTGAGAGCGTTGTCAAAGGATGCGGTGTTGAATATCTCAAAGTGGTCGATTCCTTTGAAACCAAAAAATTGATTCAGACTCTCAAAGACGCCACCGAATATGCCCAAAGCGATGACGGCGGTATTGCCGTGATTATATCACGCCATCCTTGTGTCATTGGATTCAGAAAGGAAGCTCTGCCCGAAAAAATCAAGGTGGAGACCTCAGATGATTGTGATGACTGCGGATATTGCCATAAACGGTTTGAATGCCCGGCCTTGGTACGGGATGTGGAAAATGAAAAGACGGTCGTTAACCAGGCCCTTTGCGCCCAGTGCGGTGTCTGCCTGGACATCTGTCCAAAGGATGCCATTGTCAGAATCTAAGCCAAAGACAATGGTACTGTTGAATCAAGCTGATAAAACAGATGTGAACCCGTAAGGGAACCACAATAAGGAGAAACAAATGAAAACACATAAATATGTACTTAGCGGTTTGGGCGGCCAGGGCATTCTATTTTTAACTAAAATCCTTGCCACCACTGCATTGAAAAACGGATATAACATTCTGGGCGCAGAAACCCACGGCATGGCCCAAAGGGGCGGGTCCGTTGTCTCACACCTTAAAATCGGTGATACCGGTTCCAGCCTGATCCGGGCCGGGTCTGCCGATTTTCTAATCTCCATGGATGAATCTGAAGCTTACCGCTATCTACCCTATTTAAAAAAAGGCGGAAAACTTTATGCCAACGCACCTTCCAATGCTTTCCCCGATTCGAAAATAAAAGTCTTCCTGGATGAAAACGAAATTGAATACAAGGCCATGGAAGCGGGAAAAACTGCCTTTGATATGGGGTCTCCCCGGTCTACAAA
>JAAEMC010000736.1 GCA_024225895.1 Desulfobacteraceae bacterium
CTGAGTTTTTCCACGCCTTCAGATAATATTTTTGCATATGCTTTTGATGTTTCTATTTTCGGGGAAAAGGCAATATAAACATTATCCACAGACAACTGGCCGGCAGATGAAATTTCATCTGAAAATTTAAGATTTTTCAGTTCTGATTTGCAGACCATCATATCCTCGATAAAGGTGCCGATTCTGCCTTTAATGGTTTTTCGTATGTTTTGGGGCAGTGCATCGTCACCGAAAACGATCTGAACGCGTTTGCTATCCCCCTGATATTTCTCTATATATTTATCAAATTCTTCTCCGTATGAATAATCTTTAATAACCCCGACCGTAACGTTGTCCAGAGATTTCATGCCTTCATATTTCCATGTTGCGCCCTTTTTCACCCAGAACACAGATTTTGAAACCCCAAGTTCTATATCCGGGAAGACAAAATCCGGTGCGTCCTCCTTAAATGCACCGACAATGGCATCATACTTGCCATTCCGCGTATCTGAAATTGCCCGGTTCCAGGGCTTGGTCTGATAATCAATGAGATATCCTTTTTCTTTAAAAATCGTAACGGCAATATCAATCAAAAATCCTAGGTTATTTGATCCGGGAACACCATTGTAGGGAAACCATTCATCCGCTACTATGGTTATTTTCTTTGTGTCTGCACTTACTTTGGATGGATAAAATAAAAATGAACACATACAAAAAATGATTACCAAAAAAATTATGGATCTTTTCATCACTCCCCCTCCATTAATATGATTATTAAAAGAATCTTTAAAAGAAAAAAATCTTTCATTACACTCCCTTTTTTAATCCAAAGAACATCAATTCAGGGGTTAATAATTACGAATTTTTAACAGCGGTTGATAACAGATCAGCCAACAATATCCCGGCGAATTTGCATTGTGCCCGTCTCAAATAGGTGTCCTGCGATGTTCAATGGTTCGTTACGATATGGTTTATTTATTTTAGATAAGCTTTGAAAATAATAGCAAATTATGTTGCGAATCACAATGGCTATATCTTTTGGTTTATGGCTGTATGTAAAACAGATTCAAAATCATAAATTCAAGAAAATTATTCCGGGGCCGCCGGGACCGTAATACTCGATATCAAGTAATCGTTTAAAAATTAAGGTAAAGTGGTCTACCTGAATTACTTGGCAATTATTATTGAATATTAATTTCAAAAGCATTCAGCAGTGTAATCGCTTCGGGCAGGGAAAATTTGGCTTTTCTTATATTGTTTTTCAGCGGGTCGATATTGTAGTTGATACAATTTTTTAAATTTGCCTGAAACATATTGGTGTTGTGGAAAAGGGACCCTGAAAAATCTGATTCACAAAGGTTTGCTCCTGAAAGATCGGCATTTACAAAATCGCACTCAAGCACTTCTGATTTGTAAAAAATACAATTTTTGAGGCCAAGATCAGAAAAAATGCAGCTTTTTACATTGCACTCCTCTATGGAGAAATCGATCATCAGCTTATCGCATTTTGTAAAATCAACACCGATAATTTTACAGCCTTTAAAAAGCATCCCTCTTATTTGTGTCTTAATTATTTTTGATAAGGATAAATTGCAATTGATAAAAGAACAGTCTTCAAAAAGGGTGGATGCAAAATCAGTATATGAAAAATTGCAATTTTGAAATTCACAGCTGAAAAATAGTTTGTTGGTAATTTTTTGATTTTCCAAGTTTAGATTGCAAAATTGTTCATCTTGGAATTCATTTATTTTATTAAATCGTTTCATGGGGTTCTTTATATTCCATATACTCTTTTTAGTAAATTGCCAAAAGCCGGATATTTTTTAGGGTACCCGGGTGAATTTGCTTGTATTCATCGGTAAAATCAGCATATGAAAATAGGGATGATAAACACGTAAACACAAGTTGAGGTGGATATGAAAGTGACATTTATGGGAGCTGCCCGCGAAGTGACAGGATCAATGCACATGCTCGATACGGGAAAAGACCGTATTCTTATGGACTGCGGATTGTTCCAGGGCCGCAGAAAAGAAAGCAGTATCAAAAACAGACAATTTTCTTTGGATACATCAACCATTACCAATATGATACTTTCCCATGCCCATATTGACCATTCGGGCCGGATTCCCATGCTCACGGTTAACGGGTTCAACGGCAGGGTGGTGACAACAAGACCCACGGCAGATGCCTTGAACTACATGCTAAAAGACAGCGGACACATCCAGGAGTCCGATGCACAGTACCTGAATTATAAATCCCTGCGCTCTTTTTTATACCAGTTGGAGCAAAAGAAAATAAAAGAAAAGATCACCAACAAGGAAAAGGGCAAGATCCGCAGCATGCTCAAGAAAAGCGCCCATGAACTGGATGCGGGTGCCATACATAATTTACAGAAGAAATACGACCTTGAGGTGGTTAAACCGCTTTATACAGAGGATCAGGCCACCCAGTCCCTTTCTTCCATTGACGGCTACCCCTTTAACCATCCCGTTACCATAGGAGACGGGATTACGGTCAAGTTCTATGTGGCCGGCCATATAATGGGATCTGCCTTTTCTGTTATTACAATACGGCAAAACAATACCACTACGCGAATCCTTTATACCGGGGATGTGGGAAGATTCGACAAACCGATCTTAAAGGACCCAACCCTTGAATTTGATGAAGAAGACACCGACATTGATCTTTTAATTATGGAAAGCACCTATGGAGACCGTGAGCATGAACCGGTAAAAGATCTGGAGACAAGCTTTCAGACTGTTTTGAATGGGACTTTTGACAAAGGCGGCACAGTTATCATTCCTTCCTTTGCATACGGCAGGACCCAGGAGGTCATTTACATGCTCCATGAACTCTACAATAAAGGTGCGGTTCCTAAAAAGCCCATATTCGTGGACAGCCCCCTGGCATCCAATATCACCAAGGTCTTTGGCGATCATCCAGAGGTATATGATAAGGAGACCCATGAAACCTTCCTGGAAAAGGGGATGAATCCTTTTTATTTTGATAAGATTACTTTTACCGGGAGTGTGGAACAATCCATGAACCTGATGCGGGATCAAAGCCCCCATGTAGTAATTTCCGCCTCCGGTATGTGTGAGGCCGGCAGGATCCTTCACCACCTTCGTAACAAGATCCATGATCCGAAAAATACCATCCTTCTGGTGGGATATATGGCTGAAAATACCCTGGGCAGAAGAATACAGGAATTGGGTACCGCCTTTACCGAATCCGGCGGCAAAGGGGACCCGCCAGAGGTGAAAATATTAGGCAAGGCCTATCCATTGCGTGCCAGAGTGGAGAAAATCGGGGGTTTTTCCGCCCATGGAGACAAGCATGAACTAATGCGGATCATTACCGAATCCAACCTGAATATTAAAAAAATCGCCATTGTCCACGGGGAAGAGTCCCAGAGCAAAGCCTTTGCAAATCATTTAAAACAAAAAGGATTTGATGCCTTTATCCCGGGTCCCGGGGAATCGCTGGAAATTTAAAGACCTTTAAAATTGATACAGGGGCGGACCTGTGATAATTCGGTGTTGTGGCTACCTGGCTCCAAATTCAGATGGTTTGATCCGGGTAAGGTAGTCCACAAGTTTTTTATTCTTTTTTAAATCTAATTTTTCTTTTTTAATAAAAATTTTGAAGTGGTCTGCTGCCGGTTTGATCTGTGGAAACGGGTCAATTAGTACCTTTCCTTTGAGCTCTTTCATCACCGTATATTTGGGAACAAACCCGATGCCAAGACCTGCAATGGCACCGTTGATGATACCCCGGACATGGTTGATTCGGACAATATTTTTTAAGCAGGAGCGCTTTTCTTCCGGGATGGCAATGATGAAATTGTTCCACCAGGCAAGGTGTTTATCATTGGATAAAATATTGACCCGGTTCAGATCATCAATGTGCCTTATCTTGTTTTCAGAAATAAAATCCGGTGAGGCAATGGTTACATATTGTTCCCGGAACAGCGGGATGGTTTCAAAACCGGGCTTGCTTAAGTCATGGCAGTCGATGGCCATGTCCACGGCATCCTGTATCAAAGGTTTTAAAAGGTGGTGGGAGAAAAGAAAATCAAGATGGATGTCCGGGTTGGTTTCCAGGAAATCCTTGATATGGTTGATGAGAATGGTGGTGCCGAATTCCACCGGAGATCCAATGGTGACATGAAATTTTGCCTTTTTCCTGTAAAGAGCCAGTTCCTGGTCTGCCTTTTCCAGTTCATTAAATATCTTTTCGCAGGACCGGAAAAGCGCTTGCCCGGCCTCGCTTAAAATTAATGTTTTTCCCCTTCTTAAAAACAGCGCCGTATCCAGGGAGGCTTCCAGTTTTTTAATGGCGTGGCTGACGGCTGACTGGGTGACAAACAATAGTTCTGCCGCTTTGGTAAAGCTTTCAGCCTTGGCCAGGGTGAAAAATGTTTTTAAATGGTAAAGGTCCATGGTCTGTCCGTTATATGAAAATGATTCATGCTAATTATAAATACTATGAATTTTACTTTGATAAATCAAGTCATTATTATTTGTTTAAACACAAATTTATCCAGGACTTACTTCAAAATAAAAGGTGGCAATAATGAACGGAAAAATTATTGAACAGACATTGCAAACGCTTGGTATGAACACAGTGAACCATGGGGCATCTGTTGGCGGTAAAAAGGGGTGGCTTCAAGCAAAAGGACAGGTGCTTGTCTCCTATTCTCCCATAGACCAGGAGCCCATTGGTAACGTCATCATGGCCACCCGGGATGAGTATGAGCAAGTCATTGAAACTGCTCAAAAAAGTTTTATAAAATTCCGGATGATGCCGGCCCCCAAAAGAGGGGAAATCATCCGCAAGATCGGCAATGCCCTTCGGCAAAAAAAAGAGGCATTGGGCACCCTGATCAGCCTTGAGGCGGGAAAGATAAAGTCAGAGGGCCTGGGCGAAGTCCAGGAAATGATTGATATTGCTGACTTTGCAGTGGGCTTAAGCCGCCAGCTCCACGGGTTGACAATGCACAGTGAGCGGCCCATGCACCGCATGTATGAGCAGTGGCACCCATTGGGGATTGTGGGGATTATTACGGCATTTAATTTTCCTTGTGCTGTCTGGGGCTGGAATGCTCTTTTAGCTGCAGTGTGTGGTGATGTAAATCTTTTTAAGCCCAGCTCAAAGACTCCCCTGACCGCCATTGCCATCCAGAATATCATTGCCCCGGTGGTGGACGAATACGGTATTGAAGGCGTCTTCAACCTGGTTATCGGAAACAGGGATGATGTGGGCAATCCCCTTTTAAATGACAAAAGAATTCCGTTGATCTCTGCCACCGGCAGTACGGCCATGGGCAAAAAAGTCGCCACAAGTGTTGCCAACCGCCTTGGAAGATCGTTACTGGAACTTGGGGGCAATAATGCCATTATTGTTACGCCGGATGCGGATCTAAATATGGCGCTGCAGGCCACGCTGTTTGGTGCGGTTGGAACGGCAGGCCAGCGCTGCACCTCCACCCGCAGGATCATTGTCCATGAATCTGTCAAAGACCGGTTTATTGACCGCCTGGTAAAGGCCTGTGAACAGGTGAAAATCGGCAATCCTTTGGATGACGGTGTTTTGATGGGTCCTCTGATCGACCACACAGCCTTGGAACAAATGGAAACAGCCATCAATGACTGTGCCGAGCAGGGCGGTTACCTGGTGTATGGCGGTGAACGCCTTATTATCAAAGAATTTGAAAATGGTTGCTATGTCACTCCTGCTATTATGGAAGCCAAAAACGATTATCCCGTTGTCCAGGAAGAAACCTTTGCACCGCTGCTTTATATTATGCCGTATCGCGATCTTGATCAGGCCATAGAGATGCATAACGATGTTCCCCAGGGACTATCCAGTGCTATTTTTACCCAATCCATGCAGGCCCAGGAAACATTTTTGTCCCATATGGGTTCGGACTGCGGAATTGCCAATGTTAACATCGGTACCAGCGGTGCGGAGATCGGCGGGGCATTCGGTGGTGAAAAAGAGACCGGCGGCGGCCGGGAATCGGGCAGCGATGCCTGGAAAATTTATATGAGACGCCAGACCAATACCATTAACTGGGGATCGGATCTGCCCCTGGCCCAGGGCATTGTCTTTAACCCGGATATTTTCTGAGATTGTAATTAAAATTTTTAAAATCATTATGGTTACAATCAATACCATAAAACTCGGTTCATGAGATATCAGAGCCTAACATCAACGGAGAGTAAAAATGCAAAACAGCATTGTAAAAATTCCCGAACCTTTTAATGAGCAGATAAGGGAATATTTGCCCGAAAGCCTTGAAAGGGAGCTCTTAAAAGCAGAACTGGAACACCAGATGTCCCATCCGCTTGAGATTCCTTTGATTATCAACGGCAAGCCGGTTATCACCAAAGAAACAGGGCAGGTGGTCTGCCCCCATGACCATGGCCATGTCTTGGCCACGTACAGCAAGGCGTCGGATGAAGCAGTCCACCAGGCCATGGAATCAGCCTTGAATGCAAAAAAGGAATGGGAAGGCATGGGCTATCTGGACCGGGCAGCCATATTTTTAAAAGCAGCAGAACTTATTTCGCAAAAATACAGGTATATTTTGAATGCCGCCACCATGCTCAACCAGTCCAAGAATGCCTTTCAGGCGGAAATTGACAGTACCTGTGAACTGGCGGATTTTTTTCGGTACAATGTCAAGTTCATGGAGCAACTTTACGCCCAGCAGCCGGAAAGTGAAAAAGGCATCTGGAACCGGCTGGAATACCGAGCCCTTGAAGGATTTATTTTTGCGCTGACCCCTTTCAATTTTACCGCCATTGCCGGTAACCTGGTGACGGCACCTGCCATGATGGGCAATACCATTGTCTGGAAACCGGCATCCACCGCCATTTTGTCCGGTTATTACCTGATGCGGCTTTTTAAGGAAGCCGGGCTGCCGGATGGGGTGATCAATTTTATCCCGGGTAAAGGGTCGGCCATTGGCAAAATCGTTTTAGAGAATGAAAATCTTGCAGGGGTCCATTTTACAGGCTCCACCAATGTTTTTTCGCAACTGTGGAGACGCATTGGTGAAAATATCAAAATTTATAAATCCTATCCCAGGCTGGTCGGTGAAACCGGCGGCAAAGACTATATCTTTATGCATCATACGGCAGACGTTGACCAGGTGGCAGCAGCAGCAGTCAGGGGAGCGTTTGAATACCAGGGACAGAAATGTTCAGCCTGTTCCAGGATGTATGTGCCAAGATCAAAGTTTGAAGCGGTCCAAGACAAACTGCTTGCTTCTGTAAAAGGGATAAAAACCGGCACGGTCCTGGATTTTAAAAATTTCCAGAATGCCGTGATTGATGCAGCCTCTTTTGACACAATAATGGGATACATTGAACGTGCCAAGGCCTCTGATAATGCAGAGGTAATTGCCGGCGGCGGCAGCGATAAATCAAAAGGGTATTTTATCGAACCAACTATTATTATAACCTGCGATCCTTTTTATGAGTCCATGACCAATGAGATTTTCGGCCCGGTGCTCACCCTTTTTGTTTATGAGGACGATGATTTTGAAAAGACCCTTGGGATTGTGGATCAGACATCTGTTTATGCCCTGACAGGAGCTGTGTTTGCCAATGACAGGAAAATCATAGATCTGGCAATGGAGAAACTGACCCATTCGGCAGGTAACTTTTATATCAATGACAAACCCACGGGAGCAGTGGTGGGCCGGCAGCCCTTTGGCGGCGCCAGGGCCAGCGGTACCAATGATAAGGCCGGCAGCATTTTAAACCTGATCCGCTGGACATCTCCCAGAACCATTAAGGAAAATTTCTACCCGCCGCATGATTATGATTACCCGTTTATGAGTAAGAGCAAGATTTGATCCTGCTGCGCGACCCCTTTACTTAAAAGCTACATTTTACTTAACCCCTTTTGTTTTTTCTGTTATGATCCGCAATTGGTCGGCAGACAGTTACTAATACTGGGAACCCAATAAGGATAAATCAGGGCAATAGGTGAAATTTAAACGGTATAAGATAAACAAAAGGGTGATCACTGATTTGAAAAAAAGATCCACCCTGGGGCTTGTATTTTATATTATCCTTGTATTCCTAGTTCTATTTATCGAAGATTACTACTCCAGAAACCAGGAGTTTTCCAATTTTTTTGTCGCAGGTGTCTTAGCAATTTGTCTTTTCCGTTACCTTCATCTGGTATTGGGAAGGTTTATCCATGAGAAATATGAATCTGTCAGCAATTCTGTTTTTATTGTAAGTGTGGCCCTCACGGCTGCGATCTGGGGGATTGGGTTTTTGAAACTGGGTATACAAAATGATGAGCCGGAAACTCAATTGTTAATGATTATCTGCACGGTTGGACTCTGCTCCGGAGGCGCCATCGCATTTATGCCGGATTTCAGGCTTTCTGTTATTTTTAATTTCTTCATGTTGCTGCCGGCATCAATTGTTTTAATGGTCAACGGCATGAATGTCACCTTAGGATTTTGTATCTTTTTATATGCTTGCTATCTGGTGCTCGTTGTAAAAAGGGGTAACAAAGAATACTGGGATGCCTTGGAAAATGAATTTTTATTAAAGAAAAAAACTTCTGACCTGGAAAAGATTTCCCGGATGGACGTCTTAACCGGAATCTATAACCGGCGATTTTTTGATGATTTCTTTACCTATGAATTCCGGCGGGCCATGCGGCAGGAATCATCCATCATTATGATGATTTGCGATATTGACCATTTTAAGCAGGTCAATGACCAGTACGGGCACCTGGCAGGCGATGAATTTCTCAAGCGGATCGCTGGAATTTTACTTAAAGTGTTTAAGCGCGAGACTGATATCGTAGCCCGGTACGGGGGCGAGGAATTTGTAATCCTTATGCAGGAAGAAAGTATTGATAACGCCATTGAGCTTGCACAAAAATTTCGTTTGCTGGTTCAAAAAAGCGTGGTTGAATATGCAG
>JAAEMC010000737.1 GCA_024225895.1 Desulfobacteraceae bacterium
ATTAATTTACGGCCCTTGTACAAATCAAAGACTTTTGTTGCGTTTACTTTTAAATCGTAACTGCTCGAAATCATTAATGTGGAAAAGTTACATGCGATTGCCCTGCCTTTTCACTATAGTCTTATAAAAGTTACTTTAAAAAAACAATCTATTTGCCTATGTTTGAATTATTGAACCTGCCCTAAAAACTGTACACAAAATTAAACTATTTCCTGTAAATTTCAATTTACAGTATTATAAACAACAGTACCACTCTTCAGTCCTAACGCAAAAGTTTCCCCAAGCGAAACTGATCTTTCAGACATACATGAATGAGGGATCTATGATGAGGCTATGTTGATTGGTGATAGATAACAACATCTGATTTTGATTAAAGTACTATCGTTTATAGATGGTGTCATTAGAGACGAGTCAAATCAAAAAAATTACTGAACGCTTCTTTCACCAGTCCGGGCTTTTATAAAGTTATTAAAACACACGATGTATTTGACGATTTTTTCAGGTTACGATTTAACTTTCATCAAATAATCGAAAACAAGACCCAAAAAAAGAATGATATTGTTATAAACAAATCTGTCCGGAAAGCCCTGGATGCACATCTTGAAACTAATCATTATGGTGACCGTTCGTTGAGAAAAATCTGGGGATATCAGCAGCGTATGAAGTATAGTGTCGGGTTTGAAGTGATCTGCAAGTGTTATAATCATTCTAATCCTGCAATAACTATGCGTTATTTGGGGATCACAGACAAAGAAGTCCATAATGTCTTAATGAACGAGATTGGGTAAGGCTATTGAATAATGAGCCTGGTCTATTATTTTCCAGAACACATTTTTTCTGTTGCCCAAATTTCAAATAGGTTTCCTATGAAAAAACCTTTTGAGATTTTGGAGGACGTTCTTACATGTGCCAGTGTCCAGTTAAGCATTCCAAAAGAAAATATACATTCATATTATGGAAGAAGACAGACCATAGAAGAACATGCCGAGAGGATTCGCAATTATCTTGGATTGGAACGGTTTGGAGATGATGCGATACTACTGGTAAAAAAATTTATATTTGAAGAGGCCTGCCGTCTGGAACAAGTTGGTGCTTTATTGTCGAGAGTCGATTTTTTCCTGAAAGAGCAGGGAATCTTAAAACCAGCTGAGGATACTCTAAAAAAGACTGATTGTACGCCAGAGACAAGAAGAAAAAAACTAATTTTTCATAAAATCACTGACTTGTTGACTGATAAGGTTGTACAAAAACTGGACGATTTTATTGCCCCTAATCAGAATCAGTAAAACAGATTTACGCGAACAGAAAAATTCATGCATCTCCATGACCCTCATTCTTGTTTGTATCATTTATTGGCAGGCAAGAGAGATAAATCGAGTGGTGATGGGTTGTGTGATCCGGAAGGGAGCGGTATCAATCTCACCCTGATGGAACATATCAGCCCCATTACCTGGGACAACGTGATACTGTACGGAGAATATCTGTTGGATCAAAATTTAATTCAGCTTTAAAATTCCTTAGAGTGCATTTACGCACGAATCTGGGCGGCACCCTATATAAAAGTTAAATTATGGAATGGTTCCAAAATGTTATAGCATGCTGCAACCTGAAATGCACGGTGAAACATACCCCCTGATCCACCATCAAGGTGCCACCTGCCGTGTTGTCTGGCACAAAGCCAAAAACCTCTATTAATGATGCTCAAGACCAATAAAAAAAATGATGTGCGCTTTCATCTGATCAGGGGTATAATCGAAATCCGGCAAAGGGGTGAAATATGCAATACAGTATAAATAAAGATCAAAGTCCACAAGATATGGTCAAGGCCGTGTGTAAATTACTTGAACAGGGATTTTCACCGGGCCGATGCATAATCAGAGATGACGGCAGGTCTGTGCCTGCCTGCAAAGCGGCCTTGAAGAACGATCACAGCGGCCTTAAACGTCGGATAACTTCCATCCATTTGTCCCGGCCTGAAAATTATCTTTCCATCTACCAGTCCGGGTGTAATTTTTCCTGTAAAAAATGTCATTCCTGGTATTTTAGCAAAAAAATTGACGGCCATTGGTATACACCCCATGATATTTTAAAAAAAGCCATTCTTTATGAACACAGTGTGACTGTGACCGAACCCCTCGAAAAAACAACGGCATGGCATGCCCATGATACCTGCCGGTGCTGCGGCAGTTGTATCAATACAGGTAAAAGATCTTCCAGATGCCCGAACATTTTAGAGCCTGAAGCCATAGTCGTCAGCCCTCAGGGCCTCGGGCCTGCGCGCAATATCGTGGCGTTTACAGGGGGCGATTTAACCTGCTGCCCCGAATTTTACGGCGAGTGTGCAAGATTGATTAAAAAATTTACTGATTTGTCCGTATTGATTGAAACAAACGGGTATGGCCTCACAAAGGACAATCTGGATTACCTGAAAACTTCCGGGGTTGATGCCTTCTGGCTGGATATCAAAGCCTTTGATGCCAAAAAACATAAATGGCTGACCGGCTGCTCCAACGAGAATATCCTCAAACTTCCCCAACAGATTCTGAACCACGGATTTGTCCTTGAAGTTCTTTCCCTGTATATTCCGGATCTCATTGAAATTGATGAACTTGAAAAAATAGCCAAACTGCTGGCTGCTGTTGATACAGACATCTGTTTTACCATACTGGCCTTTTTTCCCGAATATGAGATGCAGAGTTTTAAAAGCCCCAGTGCAGAAGATATGGTACGCGCTTATCAGGCAGTAAAGTCTGCGGGTCTTAAAAATGTCCGTCTTGGGAATACCGGTGTTTTTGCCCCAACAGATAAAGACCAGGCATACCTGATGGATCATGTGGACCCGGACGCGTTTTAATAAGGGGCTATTTCATAAATAACAGGACCGTAAATCAATGTGTCAAGATCCCTGAAAGATCGACGGCAGTATAGATTAACACCAGGGCCAAAAAAAGATTAATTCCCTTTCTGAACGGTTCGTTTTTTAATTTATTTTTAATGGCAGCACCACATATTGCCCAGGTTGAGGTTGCAGCAAATGCTGTCAGGGATAAAAGGAGCGCGCAAACGGCCAGCAGACTGATATGATGAGACAAAGCAGCCAAAAAGGTGGAAAATATGGTCAATCCATATACAGCAACCTTTGGGTTGAATAATTGCAGGACAAATCCTTTGGAAAATGCTTTGGGCGCGCCATTGGCATCTTCTAAAGAACTATTAGACCGCAGAATACCCAAGGCCAGCCATAATATATAAAGGCCACCCAACCATCGTAAATATTTTTGTGCAGCCGGCATCATCTCCAAAAGGGTACTGGAAAGAAAGGCACAGGCGATCATAATAACAAAAAATCCAAGTGTAATGCCGCAAAGAAAGTGAAGGGTTTTCTTGTAACCATAGGTAATGCCCATGGATGCACTGGAAATATTATTGGGTCCTGGTGAAAAAGTGGTTGCAATGACAAAGAAAATTAAGGGGACAATTTCAATATTCATGTGGCACCTCTTGATTAGCTGAATAATTTGTTATACAGTTTAACAATCGCATGACCGTTATAGTAATCACCGTGCAATATATTGTCAAGGAGTTTGTTATATGGAACAATCAATTAAAGCAATTGCAACCAATCTTCGAGCCATAAGAGAGTCTAGAAAACTTAGTTTAGACGGGCTGTCAGCACTTTGCGGGGTCAGCAAAAGCATGCTCAGGCAAATCGAAACCGGTCAGTCCAGCCCGACCATTGCAACCATCTGGAAAATTGCCAATGGATTGAAGGTCTCCTTTACCAGTCTTTTGAGAAAACCGGTAATAGAAGCTAAAAGAGGATCATTCACCAAAAGCAAACCCCTTACGGCAAAATCGGACCATTATCGGCTCTATCCATTAATTCCCTTTGAACCTGAACAGTCGTTTGAAACCTATTATATTGAGATTGATCCTGGCACGGATTTTTTCGGAGAACCGCATCAAGGTAATGTATACGAATATGTATTTGTAATAAAGGGTATGATTGAGATTAAGGTCGATGGAAAGAAACATACCATTGATACAAACGAATTTCTTCAATTTCAGGCCAATTGTCCCCATGAATATAAGTGTATTGGGAAGAAAACAGCAGCAGCCATTATGCAGATCAGCTATTTGGCATAATACTCAATTATAAAGTTAAATACTATGAAAGGAACTGACAATGGTAAAACACATCAATATCACCAAGGATGAGGTGAACAATATTATCCGGGATTTTATTGCTAACTCACCTTTAAATTCTCTGCAGGACGGAACAAAGGAACCTGCATGGGATCAGGCATTGGTTGGATTTGCGTCCGGTGCTGATGCGATCTGGCAGCAGTATAAAGAATATATCGGCGCCTTTCACTGGACGCCCTGGGAGGTTTTTAACCAGCATTGTCCTGAAACAAATGTGACCGCGAAAGAACTTACGGTAATTTCATGGGTGCTGCCGCAAACAAAATTGGTCAGAAAAGCCAACCGGCGGGCCAAAACATACCCGGCAGAAGAATGGGCCCGCATCAGGGTTTATGGAGAGGAGTTCAATATGGGTTTGCGCCGCCATCTGGTAGAAAATCTGATACAGTCAGGGTGTTTTGCAGTGGCTCCCATGGTTACTCCTAATTGGACCATCGTGAAATCAGAACGCTTTTCCTATGCTTCTTCCTGGTCTGAACGCCATGCCGCCCATGCAGCAGGCCTTGGAACCTTTGGTCTATGCGATGGATTGATCACAGCAAAGGGAAAAGCCATGCGGACAGGATCCATTGTGGCAAAGGTTATGCTTGAACCTGACCCGAGACCCTATGAAGATCATCATGCCTATTGCCTTTACTATGCCGACGGCACCTGCGGGAAATGCATTGACCGCTGTCCTGCCCGGGCAATAACCGTGGGCGGCCATGACAAGGAAAAATGCAGGGAGCACCTGGCCCTGTCCAGAAAATATGTAAAAAAGACCTATAAATTTGAAGGGTATGGATGCGGGTTGTGCCAGGTGGGTGTTCCCTGCGAGACCATGATCCCGGTCAAAGCCGCGCGAGAAGCATTGAAACTAGGAGAATTGCCTCCTTCGCCTCCTCCGCTGGCCTGATTTTCCCGAGCTTTTAAAAAAACATGTATCAATCCAGTTTGTCTCCATCCAGTGCATCCCGGATCTTTGCTGCCAGGTCATATTTTAAAAAGGGCTTTTGTATAAAATTTACCTCATCATTCAGGATGCCGTGCTGCTCGATCACATTTGCCGTATATCCTGACATGTAAAGTAATTTTAAATCAGGCTCGATTTTTTGAAGGATCTGGTCCTCCTGGGCGGGATCAATTTTGACCGGCCAAAGATTAGCCTGGAACTGTCAGATCAATTCAATATCCTCACCGATCAAACGTTGCAGCATTTTCAGCATGCCTTCCACAGTGTTCTTCAGATGAATCACCTTGGGAGAAACGGTCTGTTTTCTGGCAAAGGCAAGTAACTGGCGGGTTAACTCGCTGGAACGCTTTGCCGCCTTCTGGACCTCCAAAAGATTTCCCTAAATAGGATCGGCTGGATTTGTATCTTCCAAAATAAGTTCTGTATTACCAAGGATAATGCTCAGCATATTGTTGAAATCATGCGCGACTCCACCGGCAAGCCGCCCCACTGATTCCATCTTCTGGGACTGGTACATTCATTCATACGGGCTTTTTATATTTCAGCATTTTTCAGTTCAAGTGTGACACTTTTAGTTGTTAATGCCTGGTAAAAAGGAGACCACCCGGCCAGTAAGATTATTAAGAAGATTACTTTTAACATGGCTCCCCAATTCTGATGGTGGGTTTTTATTGGCCTTGATTCAGTGTGCAATCAATAACCGTCTATAGCAAATCACAGAATAACGTTCCGATAAGCGTATAGCAATTTCTATCCCTTAAGGATAGAAAACGATTGATATAAACTCGGTTCGCCAGGAAGGTGAGATTTTGACCATTTCATTAAAAAGACACTTTGTCTTTCTAATCTGCTCAAAATTCACATGTAATCAATTGTAATCATAATGTTTTTGGAAGTTTTACTTAAAAT
>JAAEMC010000738.1 GCA_024225895.1 Desulfobacteraceae bacterium
AATGAGCCGGCGCTTTAATATTCCCGTCTATATAAATGAAAAGACATTTCAGGCCTGTTCTTCCAGTCTTGGGAAGGTTGAAAAGCTTGAATTTTTTGAGTGCGGCAGATCTTTTAATTTTAAAGATATTCAAATCAATCCTTTTTCCATTTCCCATGATGCCATTGATCCTGCCGGTTTGACCCTGGAATATGGAAACAAGAAATTAGGCATTGCTACGGATTTAGGCTTGGCGACCACCCTGGTTAAAGAGCATTTAAAGGGGTGCTCCCTGCTGTATCTTGAGTCCAACCATGATCCTAAGATGCTGGTTGAAGGGCCCTATCCCTGGCATCTGAAGCAGCGGATAAAATCCAGGACAGGCCATTTGTCCAACCCGGATGCCCGGGATCTTTTAGCTGAACTTCAGCCCCACAATCAGGAACTGAAACATGTCATCCTGGCCCATTTAAGCGAAGAGAACAATACCCCAAATAAAGCATTGCAAACCGTTCGCCAAGCCTTGAATGGTGCGGATATTTGTTTGGATGTTGCCCTGCCGTATGCCCCTGGTGAGCTGATCAAATTATAGAATTTTATATCCTGCCTTGGTACTCCCGCGCATGAGTTACTATGCCTGGTGTTCCAAACAGTATTATATCGGGCTTGCCAATATTATGGCCTGCGCTGCAGCTGAAGGGATCGATTCCTGCCCCATGGAAGGGTTTGAAAAGGACCAGGTGGAAAAGGTCCTTCAAATTGATACGCAGCAGTCTGAGGTGGCTGTAATGGTAGCTCTGGGATACAGGGCCGGCGACCAGACACCGCGAAAAAGGCATTCCTTGGAAGATATTATTGAATATCGGTAATTATATCTGTCCCTTTGAAAGCAACTCAACCAGATGCATAACTTTTATGGGGCTTTGGCGCTTGTCAAGGCCCCCTCTTAACTGCAGGACGCAGCCCGGGCAGTCGGTTACCAGTAATTCGGCATCTGAGGCCTCAATATTATCCAGCTTCTTTTTCAGGATCTCTCTGGATATTTCCGGGAAATCAACGGAATAAGATCCTCCGAATCCGCAGCAGACATCTTCATCCTTTGAAGGAATATAGGTAAATCCAGCCTTTTGGATCAAGGCTCTGGGCTGTTCTGTCACTTTTAATCCCCGGCACAAATGGCAAGGGGCATGATACGCCACTTTTTTTGCAGCAGTGGGTTTGTGATCGTCTAAGGGATAGACCTTATCCATAAAAGATGAAAAATCAATGATTTTTCTGGTAAATGATTTAAGCCCGGCAGGGTCTTCTTGAGCTTCTTTAAAGATCTTTTGATAATTGTGGATTAAATGTGATGCGCAGGAAGCGCAAAGAGTCACAATATAATCTACTTTTTCATCCTTGAATGCACGGATGTTTTGAAGTGCTATTTTTTTGGCAGTATCTTCTTCTGCCGCCATCATGGCCGGCAGGCCGCAGCAGGTCTGGTCCATGGGGAAACCGGTCTGGATTTTCGCATTTTGCAATAATGTTAAAAGCGCTTTTCCCTGTTCCGGGTAGATAAAATCAATGGCACATCCGGCAAAAAGCGCAACTTTAAGACTTGGATTTGAAATGGCTTGATGCAACTTTTCCCATTGGTCGCGCAGAGGTCTTTTGGCAATCACCGGAAGACTTCTGAATCCATGGTCCTTTTCCAAAAAAGAGGGCAAATGCCGGATCAAGGGAGCCCCTTTGGTAAATGGTTTTTGCGCTAGATGGGATTGCCTTATAAGAAAATGAAAAAGCTTCCTGTTTTTCATCACCTTTGACAACACCCAATTTTTAACCGGTTTTTTCCCATCCTGTTTTAGAATTTGCGCATAGGTTTTCTTAATCAAATGGGGAAGATCGATACCAACGGGGCAGATTTCCTTGCAGGCCTGGCAGTTGAGACAGTTTTTTACAATGACTCTGTCATTTTCTTTGCCATGGTAAAATAAGGTAAGAATCAAGCCAATGGCACCGATATAGACGTGGCCGTATTTGTGGCCGCCCACCTTGGAATAGATGGGGCAGACATTGGCACAGGCACCGCATCTTATACACCGAAGACTTTGGGAGAATACCGGATCTTTGGACAAAGAGAGCCGGCCATTATCCAAAAAAACAATGTGCATAATTTTTTGCTTGTTTGGCGTGTTCAAGCATTGGTTGGTCCCTTTAATCCAGGTGACATAGGAGGTAATGGCCTGACCTGTGGCATTCCTGGGCAATAGTTTCAAAATAGTGAGGGTGGTTTTTAAATTTGGCACCAGTTTATCAAATCCCACCAGGGCCACATGAATTTTGGGAAGGGTGGTCACCAGTCTCATATTTCCTTCATTGGTGACAAGCCCCAGGGTCCCGGAGTCAGCAACTGCAAAATTGGCTCCTGAGATCCCCATGTCCGCTTCCAGGAATTTGGGTCGAAGCTCCTTTCTGGCCACCTTAACCAGTTTATCAATATTTTCCTTGTCCAGTCGGGAATGGGTCTGTTTTTCAAAGAGTTCTCCCACCTGGTACCGGGAAAGATGGATGGCCGGCATGACCATGTGGGAAGGCCCCTCATGTTTGAGTTGGATAATCCATTCTCCCAGATCGGTTTCTGTGACTTCAAATCCCTTTTCTTCCAGATGATCATTTAAAAAGGTCTCTTCAGCGGTCATGGATTTGGATTTTATAATTGATTTGACCTGGTTGTCAGCAGCGATCCGGGCAATGATTTCATTGGCTTGGGCAGCATCCTTGGCTCTGTGGACAATGGTACCCGCTTTTTGGGCATTGCGTTTGAACTCATCAAATAAGGTTTCCAAAAAGGGAATCAGCCGGTCTTTATTTTCGGCTATAAGATCCCGGATTCCTTCAAAATCAATTCCTTCATAAACGGTCGGCCGGTTTTCTCTGTACACGGTATTGAATTTATCCAGAGCAGACCGCAAAAATGAATCTTCAAGGGCTTCGTGAAGCTGCTTTTTATAGGTTTTCATGTCCTTTGGAGTTTTGATCATGGCCTATGCCTCCTTCAATAATGCGATGTGAAGTTCAACAGGTCCATGAACCCCTATGGCCAAAACCCTTTCAATATCCGCTGTCCGGCTGGCGCCGGTGATAAACGCGGCAAAAGAAGGCGTGTCATTTTTTAAAATTTTATCCAGGTTATGTTCAATGGCTTCAGTATCCTGGTTGATTTTAGATATGGGCAGCATGGCAATATGGATTTGGGCCAGCATGGTGGCAATACGGATTTCTTCCGAATTTGATACCAGCATCAAGGTGCCTGTTTCAGCGATGCCGTAATTGGCCCAGGTTAAGGAAATATCCAAGAAAGAGGCTTGTTCGCGCAAAGGGGATTCCAAAAACGTCAACTTTTCAGACTTGCACAGATCCGATATCAGATCCCGGTCCTTTGAAGAAAGGCCGGGGCAGGCCAGGGTGTTCATCTGTTTTTTATTGGCAATACCCGCTGTATATTGGATGGCATCGGATGCTGAGCCCATTTCACGGACAATGGTTCCGACAGCTTCAGCCTTTTGTGTGAACAATTGGATTAGTTTTTTGTTTTCCATTATTTTGTCTTTTTTTTATCCGTAAGCCACCGATGGCAGCCAAATGACCAGCTGGGGCCAGAGAATTATGATCACCAGGCCAATAAGCTGGAGAATGATAAAGGGAACTACGCCTTTATAAATATCGGTCAGTTTGATTTCCGGCGGGCAGACGCCTTTCAGATAAAAGAGCGCAAACCCCACCGGCGGGGTTAAAAATGAGGTTTGAAGACTCACTGCAATGAGCATGACAAACCAGACCAGTTCCGGGTTGTCGACCACGCCGTGGCCGTCAATTTCAAATCCCAATGAGGATACCACCGGTGCTATCAGGGGCAGAACGATAAGGGTAATCTCAATCCAGTCCAGGAAAAATCCGAGTATAAACACAGCCCCTAATATAACCAGCATAATACCGTGGGGACCAAAAGGAAGACCCGTCAGAGCCCTTTCAATGAGCTCATCTCCGCCAAGGCTGCGCAGTACCAAAGCAAAACAGGTGGCGCCAAGGAAGATGGCAAATATATAGGCTGTGGTATTAAAACAGGACTTCATAACTTCAGTGATGACTTTCCAGTTGAGTTTTTTATTGGCTATGGCCAGCAGGGTTGCCCCTAAAGCCCCAACGCCGCTGGCTTCCGTTGGTGTGGTGATACCGGCAAAAATGGATCCGAGAACAGCAATGATAAGCAGCGCCGGTGGCAGAATGCTTTTAAATATGTCCCAGAGGATCTTTAACTCAAGGGGTTTTCTTTCCGGGTCCAGGGGCGCTGCATCAGGGTTTATCAGGCAGAAAATCAGGATATAGGTGATGTAGAGCAGTCCTAAAATGATACCGGGAATCACAGCTCCCATGAAAAGATCGCCCACAGACAGTCCGAGCTGGTCAGCCATTATTACCAGCATAATGCTGGGCGGGATCAGAATTCCCAGGGTTCCGGACCCTGCAATGGTGCCCAAAGCCAGGGTTTTGGAATATCCCTGGTTCATCATGGCCGGAAGAGATAGAAGTCCTAAAAGTACCACTGAAGCCCCGATAATTCCGGTGGAAGCCGCAAGGATAATTCCGATGGTGGTTACGGTTACTGCCAGACCACCCCGGATGCTGCCAAACAGATTCTGCATGGATTTCATCAGTTTTTCGGCAATCCCGGACCGGTCCAGCATCAGGCCCATAAATATGAACATGGGCAGGGCCACCAATACCCAGTTATCCATGAATTTGTAGATCCGGTTGACCGACATGCCCAGGGTTAAATAGTCCAGGCCGGTGGTGGTTCCAAAATAGATGTCACTGAAATACCCCACAAATGTGAACCAGACCGCAACCCCGCCCAGGACCCAGGCCACGGGAAACCCGGTGAACAAAAGGCTGATGAATGTCAGAAACATGCCAATGACCAGAACGTCATTAAATTCCATTATTTATCCTTTTTTTAATTGCACAATAATTCGCATGGCCCGGGAAACAACAGCCACGGCCAAAAGCCCGAAGCTTGCGGGGATAACGCTTTTTATCAGCCATCTGAACGGCAGCCCCATGGGGGCATCTGACCTTTCGTTTACCCGGATGGATTCATAGACAAAATCCAGGCTCTGGTGGAAGATAATGACCACAAATGGCAGCAGCAAAAAGACGATGCCGAACAAATCCCAGCGTTTCTGCCATTTCGGGGTAAGGCGCGCATGGATAATATCCACCCGTATATGGCTGTCCAGGGTCATTGCATAGGATGCACCGAACATAATTCCCAATGCATACAAATGCCATTGCAGTTCCTCGAGTATGACCAGGCCGTGGCCAAAGCCGTATCTTAAAATCACCTGAAGGATAATGACAAAAATGAGGATGCCGTTGGTCCACATGACCACATGGCCTATCCCCATAACTGTTTTGTCCAGGGTGTCACATATTTTAACGGAATCCGTGTCTTTGGTGTTGCTCTGAGTATTCATGGCAATGTTCCAAATAATTATTAATAAGTAAACAGGTACCGGCATCTTCGCCGGCACCCATAAATATTATTCAAACTGCCCTATTTTGGCGGTTGCGGACGGGGCAAAAATCCATAGGTCTGCCAGAGCTTGTATTCTGCCCGAAACGCGCTGACATCATCCCATACTTTTTTAAAGAAGTCATCTGCTCCGGCCTGTTCCTTGGCAACTTCCTCCCATGCAGATTTGAATTTGCCCAGCATCTCATCAGACCAGTACATATTATTTACGCCGCGGTTTTCGACATTCTCTTTCATGGCTTTTGCCTGGATCGCTTCAGTGTAGGCAAAAGCGTCACATGTGGCTGCCTTGCAGAGCATTTCAACGACCATTCTCTGCTGGTCTGTCATGGAGTTCCAGACATCCTTGTTGATCAGCAGTTCAAATACGGTTGCCTGCTGATGCCAGCCGGGAAAATAGTTATACTTGGCGATTTTGTAGAATCCCAGACGTTCGTCAATGGCGGGCATTGAAAATTCAGTGGCTTCAATCGCCTTTTTTTCCAGTGCCGGAAAAATTTCACCGCCCGGCAGAAGGCTGACAGATGTACCTAATTTCTGCATGGCCTGGCCACCGAGTCCGAAAAATCTCATGGGCAGTCCCTTCAAATCATCTACACTCTTGATCTCTTTGGTGAACCAGCCGGATGTCTCCGGGGCAATAATGCCGCAGACCAGGACTTTTACATTATACCCGTGGCTGTCATACATTTCCTGGTAGAGCTTCATGCCATTTCCATAGTAGAGCCAGGCCAGCATTTCACCGGCTTCCGGGCCAAAGGGAATAGCGGAGAAAATGGGGGATGCCGGGATTTTGCCTGCCCAGTATCCGGCAGTTGAATAACCGGCATTGATCTTACCCTTTGCCACAGAATCTAAAATTTCAAAGGGGGCAACCAGTTTTCCGGGCTCGTAAACCTGCATTTTTAAGGTGCCGTTGCTGGCGGTCTCGATTCTTTCCGCTATCCAGGGCATGGTGGTGCCAAGTCCCGGAAGCGCCGTGGAAAAACAGATCGGCACTTTTAAAAGTACTGTTTTAGCTTTTTCCACCGCCTCTTCTTTTTTTTCCTGCTGCCCGCATCCAACAACCAGCAAAAGAAAGACTAA
>JAAEMC010000739.1 GCA_024225895.1 Desulfobacteraceae bacterium
CCTCTCGCCCCAGCCATAACAAACAATTTATATAAAAGAGAATGGCTATGAATGGTTTGTCAATTTTTGCAGGTAATTCAAATCCTGTGCTTGCAGATAGAATTTCAGAATATCTTGCAAAGCCGTTAGGGCGTCTCAAAGTAACCCGTTTCAGTGATGGTGAGATCCAGGTTGAAATCCATGAAAATGTTCGTAGGCAGGAAGTATATGTGATCCAATCAACCTGTAATCCAGTCAATGACCATCTTGTTGAACTTTTGCTGTTGATTGATGCTCTCAAAAGGTCATCCGCCAGCAGAATTACGGCTGTTATTCCTTATTTCGGGTATGCAAGGCAGGATAAAAAAGTTGCCCCGCGGGTTCCCATCAGTGCGAAATTAATCGCCGATCTTTTGGCAAATACCGGTGTACACAGGGTGATTACCATGGATCTTCATGCCGGCCAAATCCAGGGTTTTTTTGATATGCCTGTCGACAACCTCTATGCTGCGCCAGTTATTATTGATGAGATTAAAACTCGTCACCCGGAAAATCTGGTTGTTGTCTCCCCTGATGCAGGTGGAGTGGAAAGGGCAAGAGCCTACGCAAAAAGGCTGAACGCAAGCCTTGCCATCGTGGATAAACGAAGAAGCGCCCCCAATGAAGCAAAAGCCATGGCCATTATTGGTGATGTTCAGGATAAGGTGGCCATTATTCTTGATGATATGGTCGATACAGCCGGTACATTGACTGAAGCGGCCGGTGTGATTCAGGAAAATGGGGCAAAAGAAGTGCACGCTTACTGTACGCATCCGGTTCTTTCGGGACCGGCCATTGATAGAATAGAAGAGTCATCTTTGAACAGCCTGGTTGTAACCGACACAATCCCGTTGTCTGGAAAAACCAAACAATGCAAGAAGATTGAAACCCTGTCCATAGCCAAGCTTGTGGGTGAGGCCATTATGAGAAGTTACAGAGGTGATTCGGTAAATTCTCTATTTGTTTAGAGCAAATTTTATATTTTAAGTTTCTGCAGATCATGCGGATACGGAGGGAAAAACGTTGGAATTAATAGATTTAAAAGCACAGTTAAGAAAAACAAAGGGAAAAAGTGCTGCAAAAGCCTTAAGAAAAAGTAATGCCATCCCTGCAATCATGTATGGCGCAAAGACAGAAGCAGTCCTGCTTTCAATTAATACATCAGAGTTTGATAAAATCATCAGAGAAAACGGCTCAACCGGTCTTTTCTTCAATGTGAATGTTGATAATGGAGCATTGGAAAAATCGGTCATGCTCAAAGAACTCCAGATGGACACCTTTGGTCTCCAATATCAGCATATTGATCTGCATGCCATTGATATGGATTCCGAAGTAACCGTGACCGTTCCTATTGAAGCAGTTGGTGTGTCCAGTGGTGTTAAGGAAGGCGGTCTGCTCCAGATTATCAGACGTGAACTTGATGTTCTATGTAAACCTGTTAATACACCGGATGTCATCAAGATTGACATTACCGAGCTTGAAATCGGTAACTCAATTCATGTAGATGAAATTGATCTGGGTGAAAATGTGCAGATACCCCATGAAGTTAATTTTACGGTTCTCACCATTGTCGCTCCGACAGTTGAAGAAGAGGTAGAAGAAGAAGAACTCCTGGAAGAAGGTGCTGAAGAAGATGCTGAAGAAGCGGCTGAAGAAGGTGCCGAATCTACTGAAGATTAATTCACGAGTAGATGCCAGATTCAAAATTTAAAATGATAGCGGGTCTGGGTAATCCAGGGACAAACTATTCCCGGACCCGCCATAATATTGGCTTTCTTGTCGCTGATAACATTATTGACAGGTGTGCCTCCTTTCCTATCAAAACCCGTTTTGATACAGAGTATACTAAAATTAAGATCAAAGGACAGGATGTTTTTATTGTTAAGCCCCTGTCCTATATGAATAGAAGCGGGTTTCCCATCCAAAAGTTTTCTTCCTATTATAAGATAGATACTAAAGATATCATTGTGATCCATGATGAAATCGATTTGGAATTCGGTACATTGAAAATTGTTCAAAACAGAGGGCATGGCGGGCATAATGGGGTCCGGTCCATTGTCAGCGCATTGGGAAAAAGAGATTTTGTTCGGGTAAGGGTTGGTGTGGGTCGGCCCGGACTTTCCAATGATGTCTCCAATCATGTGTTGGGTAAATTTAGTGAACAAGAAAAGAAGTCATTAGATGCCCTGGTTAAAAATGGGGCAGATGCCTGCCTATCGATTCTTAACAAAGATATCACCTTTGCAATGAATACTTGGAATTCAAAATAAGTAACGCCCAACTGAAAACCATGATTTGAGGCTCACCCATCGCTTTGCCGTTAATTGTTTTGAATTTGCCTGATTAAAATACTGTTTTAACCTATTGATTTAATTAAAAAAATGTTGTATATTGGTTTTTACCAATGAATTATTTTATTGACAATATTGTTAAATTGTGGTTCTCTGCCTGAGAATGGGATAATTTTTTTAAAAAAAGGTGGGCTATCATATGGTTGAAAAATCCAAGAAAATCAAGGTAAACGAAGAACTATCAGCTAAAAAGGAATTTTGCAAAGGTGACCTTGCAGTTTATCCAGCACATGGTGTTGGCTGCATAGAGTCAATTGAAAGTAAAGAGATAAATGGTGAGAACATGAACTTTTACATGATGAAAATTGTGGAAAACGGAATGGTCATCATGATTCCTACTTCAAACGTGGAATCGGTCGGTTTAAGGGAAGTAATCCCTGAACAAGAGGTGCCTGAAGTTTATAAGATCATGCAGCAAAAGGGCCAAAGCGTTGATAACCAGACATGGAATCGAAGATACCGTGAATATATGGATAAGATAAAAACCGGTTCTATTTATGATGTTGCTGAAGTTTTCAGAGATCTTTTTCAGCTGAAGCTTGAAAAAGATCTCTCTTTTGGTGAACGTAAGCTTCTTGATACAGCACAAAATTTGCTTGTTCAAGAACTTTCGACTGCTAAGGATATTGATGAGAAATCAATGATGAAAGAGATAGAAAATTTATTTAATTAGTTTGTTTTTGTAACTATTTAAAAACCGGCGGGCATGTCATTGTCCGCCGGTTTTTTTATCATGAAAATTCACTTTACCATACCAAATAATTTAAATAACCTGCGCTTTGATCATGTAGTGGCATCTACAATTCTTGAATGCTCCAGGAGCAGAGCAGTCAACCTGATAAATAAAGGTGCGCTTCTCATCAATGGGGCTGTAAAAAAACCGGGCTATAAGGTCAAGACTGGGGAACGCATCAAAGGATTCATTCCTGAAGCTACGATACTTATTCCAGAGCCCGAACCAATTGATATTGATATTATTCATGAAGATCCGTATATACTTGTGATCAATAAATCTCCTGGTATGGTGGTCCATCCGGCTCCGGGTAACTATTCCGGAACCCTTGTAAATGCGCTTTTAAATCACCATTCAAGCTTGAGCAGTGTAGGAAACGACATGTCAAGGGTTGGCATTGTTCATCGGTTAGACAAAGATACTAGTGGCGCCATTGTTGTGGCCAAAACCGACTTTGCTTTTCATTTTTTACAAAAAGAATTCAAGCAAAGGAGGGTGAAGAAAAAATATATTGCTTTGGTGATGGGTATCATAAAGGAAAGTGAGGGTGAAATTGACCTTCCTGTTGGCAGGCATCCTGTAAAGCGCAAATTAATGTGCGTCAACCAAGAGAATGGCAAACCGGCTCAAACGCGATGGAAAATAAACAAGAGGCTGAAAAATGCATGCATGGTGGAAGCCCATATCCTAACCGGCAGAACCCATCAAATCAGGGTCCATTTCTATGCCTTGAATCATCCACTCGTTGGAGATAAAATTTATCAGCATCGCAGATATCGAAAGAAAACGAGTATTGCCCCAAGACAGATGCTTCATTCAAGGCAGATTTCTTTCAGACACCCTTTTTCAGGTGTTCGGGTATCGTTTAAAGCTAAAATCCCGGAAGATTTTCTAAAAGTAAAAAGCATGCTTGAGTAAATTCTATCGGAATGATTTCTGACTTCAGTTAAAAAAAGGGTAGATGGCTAGGGGCAGGTCGGTTACACATTTACATCGAGTAAACGTCCTGTAAGTTCTCTCATTTTGTCCTGCAACTCTACGATCTCTTCAGGCGGGATCTGTTTGATAATCTCCTCGGTTTCCTTATCAATAACTTTCACGATAATTTGTTTGTTTTCTTCATGGACACTGTAATTCAGGCTGGTTTGCAGCGTTTCTGGTAAATCATTTAAACTTTCAACGATTTCTTCGACATCTTTTTTGGTCATCCCGGAAACAGAATGATTTGTGTTTTTCGGTTCTTGATTTTTTTGAATCGTTTTGCGCAAATTCGGGGCAGGCAGAGGCTCTTGGGTTTTGTTGATTTCTGTTGCTTCAATGCCCATTGATTTAATTTCAAGGATATCCATGTGAAACTCCTAAAAATAATACCTGTTAAACGTTCCTTTTACAGGTCACTAATACAAACTGCATTTGTATTATACTAATAATTGACCAATAATGTCAA
>JAAEMC010000740.1 GCA_024225895.1 Desulfobacteraceae bacterium
AGCAAATCGATTGTGGTATCAAGAGAATCTTAGCCACACATGATAGAAACAGGTACCGTAGTATCGGAACATATTTTTGCGATTTGCTTTAGTGTGTATAAATCCTGCTTCAATCTTACGATCTATGTCAGAATATTATTCTTTTTTTAAAAATAAAGTGCTGTTGAGCAAATGTGTAGGCAAATTCATTTACAGACTCAAACACAATCCGTCAAAATAGGAAATGCTTTTAACCCATTTGCCGATGGCGGCATCTTTTTGGGAAATCATTAAAAGTCTTTCAATGCCGAATCCCATTCCCACCCAGGTATCAGTGATGCCCCAGGCAGCATCCAAAGGATGGGGCCCCATGGCCCCTGAAGCCACTTCAATCTTTTGGGGGCCCGCCACTACATCCAAAGTGGTACCGTAGACCTTGGAATCTTCAGTTTCAAATTGATAATCCTCTATCCCGGCCGCCTTTAAAATAATTTTGGCCAATGCATTCAACCGTTCATTACGCTCTTCTTTTGGCTGCCCCATTTCCACCAGGTTGAGCATGGTAAACTCACTGGCATGCCGTGCGCCTTCGGATTCTTTGCGAAAGCACGATCCCATCTCGAAAAAACGGATGGGACGCTGGGGCAATCTTCCGAAATCAATCATCAGGCTGTAAAGATTAGGGGCCAGCATGGGCCGAAGGCATTTTTTTCCATTGATCCAGAAGACCTGTTTTGACAAGGGGTGATTTTCATCAACCGTCATTTTTTTTAAAGCAGATTTGCTGATAATGGTGGGGGTAAAAACCCTTGTAAACCCTTCCTGGGATAGGGCTTTTACCAGATTCCCCTTTAAGACCTCTATATGGGATTTTTTACCTTTGCCAAGGATATCGGATAATGCTGCCCGCTGGGATTTGACCTGTTGTTTTTCAAATTTCTGGAAAAATTGATTCCGTTCTTTGGCTGTGGGGAATTGATCCGGCAGGCTTTTTACATCCACGCCCAGCTCTTTGAATCTTCTTAC
>JAAEMC010000741.1 GCA_024225895.1 Desulfobacteraceae bacterium
CTCAAAATCATGAAAAAAACCTTCAATAACCTTAGAGCCGAATTTTTCAGACAGGATACCGGCAAAGGCAATCCGCAGGCCATTGGTTAAAATGGTCAATGGTACAGATGAAATAACGACGAAAAGCCGTTTTAAAATATTTGCCTTGTAAAAATAAGCAACAAGAATGCTGAGTACGATCATGGGAAAAAGATAGCGCAGTCCGCTGCAGGCATCCACCACCTGGAGCCTGGCAAATCCCAGGTCAATAATGTTACCTTCCCGGAACGCACTCATGCCGTAAACCTGCATTATGAATACACCGATCTGTGAGGAGACCAGCTTTAATTTCAATGAAATCTGATTATACAAAAATTTTGGCAGCGGGATCATGGTGAACAGCAGCACCAGTACAAATGCTATTTTCATTATTTTTTGCCGTCCCAAATGCAATACTAGAAGGCCCAGAATGACAAACCATAAAGAAAAATTTAAAGTCAGGAATTCGCCGCCCAGCTCTCCGATCCAGAAAAGGGTCAGCCCCATGATCAAAAAGAGGATCCCCCACCAGGAAGGCTGGGAGGGGATGGATGACAATTCCTTTCTTTTTTCCCACAGGATATAGAGGATCACAAACGGGATTAACAGACTGTGGGAGTAGTCATCAGCCTTCCACATACCCCAAAGGTATTGAAGGGTGGAATAATAAAGCGCCCCGATTAAAAGAACATAGACCAGGATCAGACAGACAAGATCGGTTGGAAATAATTTTTTTGTCATATTTTTTATGCAGTATTAGGGTTAAGTTTATTTCCAGGAAGGATAATGGCGAAAATCATCCAGTATCCATAATAAGTAATATAATTGGTAAAACACGAGGTAAATGTCAAAACAAAGGCAAACAGCAAAAAGGTTGAATTGAGCAGGTTGTCTTTACTGATACGGCGGGCCCTGGCATAAATTAAGATGGGCAGTGCCGCCATGACAAGATACCCGAAAAAGGCAATGCTCCCAAGTTCGGTCCAGACCAGCAGAAAATTATTATGGGGATCATTGACCGATATAAAATTTCGCTTGGCATAATCGGCGAATTTTCCGTAGCCCAGGCCGGTGATGGGGTTCTCCTTAATGGCTTTCAATGACAGTGGAATCAGTTTTATCCTTCCGGGTACGCTGTTGTGAATCCCGCTGCGGGTCACTTTTTCAGAAGAAGTAATGAGCATGAAGCGTTCAAAGGAAAGTGCGGCCGCCCTTTGGGCCGTTTTTGACGAGGAGACGCCGATGATCAGCATGATGGACAGAGGCAACAACGTGAAAAGCATGATCAATTTTGTCTTCCATTTATATTGGAAGAAAATCAATGACATGGCCAGCAGTGAGGTTAAGATCATTCCCCTTGAAAATGAAAAAATCACGGCAACAAAGCTGATAAAGCCGGTGAAAACGATGAATATCTTTAACCAGGTTTTTTGTATGTTTGACAGCAATATGATGCCGCTGATCATACCGATCATGATAAAAAAAGCATCCAGGTTTCTGGACCCGAATCCAGCTTTTTCATGGTTGATGATTTCCATCCACGGGGCTCCAAAAACCAGCAATCGGAACAGGCCGATACAGGCCATGGTTGTCCCGTTGATCCATAGGGCAGTCAGGCTTTTTCGGATAAAGGAAATTGGATGATTACCTGAAAGCAAAAAGGCGGCCAGGGGGATGAATACATACAGGGTCAATTCAATGATGGCCTTAAAGCCCCCGGTATTTCCCAGGTTTGATATTAAAACGCCCAGCATGAAATAGCCTGTACTGAAAAGATATATGACCAATCCTTTAAAGGGCGCCTTGTTTGAGGGCAGGCTGATCATGGCGAAAAACATACTTAATATCAGGAAAAAAACTACAAAAGGTACCTTTATATTTCGCCAGAAAAGGTTAAAGACAGGGTAGGCAGAGGTCCAGTAAAGGCAAATAAAAATTAAAAAGCAATAAATACCGCTTACCCGGAAAGGGTCTTTTAAAAATGAGGTATTTTCTAAATGTGTTTGGGACATTATCAGGCAAAGATCCTTTGTTTCAGTGTGGTATAAAAAAAGAGGGGCTCCTCCATTTTTAAAATTAAACAGGCAGTAAAGAAGCCTGTGAATGATACAAAGCCTGTTATGATGATAAAAATCAATTCCCTGGTTTTTGATTCCAAAAAGAGAATAGGACTCAGCCCGGTTTTAATAAATGATAAAACCAATATCATCACCACCAGGGCAACTCCCATCTTAATGAAAAAGACGCCAATGGTTCTGTCCAAAAACGAGCCTAATGTCCTACGGATCATATAAAAGGAAAAACACAGGATGACCAGGTTTGCGGCAATTCTTGCCAGCGGCAATGCAATAATACCATTCCCATGGATGAGCAGAGCATTAACCAGCAGGTTTGTGCCCAAAAATAAAACACTGTTGCAAAGAATAATCTTATAGGAATGAAATGCTGAAAATATAGCGGTACTCAGCGGCATCAGAGCACCAAACAAAAGGCCTGCAAAATAATATCGCAATACATTAGAAGAGATATCCAGTTGCTGGAATGTGAAGGCGCCTCCGTTGAAAAGCAGGTGAACCATGGCATCGGACATGAATAAGAAGAATAAAGAAATTGGTAAACAAACCATGGCAAGCATTTTTATGTTCCATTGAACATTTTGTTTTGTCTCTGACAATCTATTCTTATTGACCAAACGTGAAAGTGCCGGTAATGCCGCCCCCATCATTGTACCGCCTAAAAGATTCACAATGCCGGTATAGATCCTGCCTGTATAAGCAACAATGCTCAGGCTTCCCGGGTCCAGCAAAGAAGAGAAAAACCGTTCTGAGAGTATCACCAATTGGGAAAGAAAGATCGAGGCAATGGGAAAGGCAAATAAAGCCACCACCTGCCATGTCTTTTTGGACGGTACCAATGTGGTCCGGGAAAACCTGGGTTTGGTTTTAAACACAAAAACAGCAAGATACAGACTTTGGGCAATATAAATGGAGATGGCGGCTGTAAACAATGCCTTTGAGGATGCAGCAAAGCAAAAAACCAGGGCAATAAAACACATATTCCCAATACATTTTAAAGAAGATGGGATAAAAAGTTTATTACGGCTTCTTAAATATGCTGCAAAGATTGCAATGAACCCGGAAGGAATCAACAGCCAGACAAGTTTGCGAAAAAGTGCTGTGGAAAGGGTGTGGGCTTGCACACAAAGTCCCGGTGTTATTGCGCCAATGATTTTATCACCAAATATAAAGAGCAAAAAGGCGATACCCAGAAATACGAGGGTAAAGATCAGGATCAGTTCTCCCAAAAGGCTGTCTTCTGTTTTTTGACCTGCTTGTTCCTTTAGTTTGATAAAGGCCGGGACCAATACAATAGGGCAGGCAAGCAAGAGTGTTGAATAGATTAAAAATACAGGAGTATAGGCACTAAAAAAACTGTCACTGATCATGGAGGCTCCATATTTCCAGGCCATGAAAATATCTTTTCCAAATTCGCTGAACTGGCTTAGAATCAACCCTGCAAAGACTACAAGGGAACTTCTTGTATAGTCTCTTAATGAATAGATCTTTTCGGTTTCCCCCATGTTGGCGCTATTCCTCAATTACTTTATATTTTATTGGTATACGGCCTGTAACAATTTTGATGAAGCCTATAAAAAAGCCCAGGTTGGCCATGAAAAAGCTGAAGAAAACAGATGCAAACGGAATCCTTTTCACTTTAAAGGCAAAGTGTTCCAGGCTGCCGGCAATAGTAAAGATAACGGCAACGCCCATCAGGAACAGCGATAAATTGTATAGCGGATGGCCCAGCAAAAAGAGGTTTGCAAAAAAGCAGGTGAGAATAAAAAAGGGACTGGACCATCGAAGCAGCTTATGGGAAAAAAGCGTCCAGCTGTAAAGGGGGTGGTAAAACCAGTTGAATGTCCCCCACCGGCTTAAGGTCCCCACCAGGCGTTTGGATGACCGGATTCTACCGTTTAATTCAGTTTTTAATGTTCCGGGTGCATCATCCCAGGCAACGGCATCTTGAACGTATTTCACTTTCAAACCCGCCAAAATCACATCAATGGTGGTGGCAAAGTCAATATCATCCACCGGCCGCAGTTTTTTAAACAATATTTTTCTAA
>JAAEMC010000742.1 GCA_024225895.1 Desulfobacteraceae bacterium
AAATAAAAATGGAAATAAACAGGATATCAATGATGTCCGGCAGCCGGATATTGATGAGGATAGCAGAGATGTTCATAGGGACGTATCACTCCGTTATTTAGTGACTGACCGGAAAAACCCTATTTTCTTAATTGCTGCGTTGGCAGTAAAATTTTAATCCTGACAAATACTCAATATACCCTTGTCTTAAAATTCTACTCCCCCCTTTGTACTGAACAGAAAATTGAGTCCTCGTTCAGTCAGTATTTAATTTTTTACAACCACTATGACATAAAGAAAGGCTTTTGAAAAGCGGCCCTGATCCACCATCAAGGCACCGTCTACCGCGTTGCCTGCGTTCGCTCCTCCTTGGCGGAGTATGACTTATACGCCTTTAGTCGTCACTTTTTGACGCCTTGCATCTGATTCCCTGATGAAGGCCAGGGATGTGCCTTTTTGTTGTTATTGTGGCATGTTATGGAATTTGATGGTGGATTTGGGGCGGTTATACACGATAATTTAGCCGGCTTTCTTGTGAATCTGAAAATCTTATGGTACCCATTTTATGAGTGTACAGAACCAACAAAAATAAATCGGGGCGCTACCCATGAAAAGGAGGCTGAGATGAACCTGGAAGTATTTGAAACCATGGAAAAAAAAGAGTTGAAAAGCTACATTGAGTTCCTTTTATGGCATTATAGGGTCATGGATTCCTTCTGGTTTCTTAAAATCGCTGATAAATTTGACCAGCCAACAGCAGAAAACTTAAATGAAACTGTTTGGAAAAAAGTGGCAGCCATGGCAGTCAGAGACTTAAAAGACAGATTTGCAATTGATGAAGACGGTCTTAAAGGATTTGTCAATGCATTAAAGCTATTTCCCTGGTGTATCCTGGTGGATTATAAAATCGAACAAAGACAGGATCAAACCATAATAACGGTACCCTCCTGCCCTACCCAGGAAGCCCGGCTCAAGCGAGGGCTTGGCGAATATGTCTGCAAGGCCATGCACTATGAGGAATTCAACAGTTTTGCAAAAGAAATTGATCCTCGTATCCGCGTTAACTGCGAATTTGCACCACCAGACCCGCATCCTGAAGATATGTTCTGCAAATGGCGGTTTACACTAACAGATTAAAATATTTCATCATGGATAGGGAATCTTAGAGTCTATATCATATCCCATTTTTGACAGCCATGAAAAGGCTCTGGAAAAATCAGAATCGTAAAAAAAGGCATGGTGGATATCAGCGGTATTGTATATCCGTTCCATCTGAGCTTTAAGGATATTCAAACCCTTAATATCGTTAAAAATAACGGCAACCGCCTTCATCCCCATTTTTTTGCGCCAAAGGGTCACAGCCATCATTTCTTCTTCAGCATCCGGCGTAAACAGGCTTTCATTCCGGAAGACGGCGCATAATGCCCAGGAATGCTGTGAAAGCTTTTTTATATATGCGGTAAGATCTTTTTGATACTCCTTGACTGCATCCTCGTTAAAAGGTCCTGTTGCATCCACATAAAGAATCCGGTCCCGTAATTCTATGGTATATATGCCATGGGATTTCATAAAACTCCTTTTGATACGGTTATCAATTTAAGTCTTAAGAAAAAGATCTGTCTTAACCATTATCTTAAAAGTAATCCCTGGTATAAGTCAAGGATAGTGATCAACTTTGATGGTGGCCAGAAGTGTGCCTTTTTGTTGTTATTGTGGCATGTTATGAAATATAATAGCGGATTTGGGTCAAAGAAGGATTTACAGGAGGATCAAACAATCTATGGGCGGGATATAAACCGGGTCATATTTCCTTCCACCTGCATCTGTATCAGGACATTGGAAATTTTTTGGGCCAAAAGTTCACCTTCAGGGGTTGGATGGAATGCAAAAAAGACATCCACCAGGGCAAAAGGGGCATTTGCATTAAAAACTATATTTAAGGCTTGGGTTTTATTAATGGCATCTTTGCCCACAACAATGTCATCCAACACCACATCTGCCCATCCGACCTGAAGTTTTTTCATACTTTGAGCAGCCATGGTGGCATACTGGACCTCAATTCTCTTATCATTTGTCACTTCGTCCGGATAAGCGTATCCCCGGACAAGACCAACCTTTTTACCGAAAAGATCCTCAAAACTGGTCGGTATTGGATCACCCTTGAGAACAAAGGCATAAATCGCTTTTTTCATAAATGGGACAGACCGGACCACTTTCATACCCTCGGGAATATTAGGCTGCATGGCAGGAAAAAGAACACTAGTCATACCTTTTTTAAAATAAGAAATACTGCGCTTGGCTGGTAGAATCTGAATTTCAAATTTATGTTGAATTCTATTTTCTATTTCCCTAATCATCTCAATAAATGAGCCATTATTCTCATCCTCAAGATAAAAGGGTATATGCCACGTGCTGATTACAGGATCACGGGCAATGGCTGACGAGGAAAACATCAAAAAAGCTGCACAAAGAGCCAGTAAACACTTTATTAAATATCTTGTTCCAGACATGGCCTTTTCTCCTTCATCAGCTTTGAAAAGTTCGAACAAATTATCGAATAAAATAAAACAATAACTTTATCTTTTAATACTATACAATTTATAAACCTCCGATTTTACTGATCATTTCTTAATCTACTATCTGTTCGATTTCCATATGTCAAACAAAAGATGCTTTGGTTTTAAAGATAGAGGGACTACCGGTCAAAATAGCTGGAAAGGCCTATATAATAAGAATATTGAAAACTCAACCATCAGGATATAAAAAATCATTTCCTCTTGATTGCTTTTGTTTACTGCTATTTTCGCGCTTCTTGGTTTGCATTTTTTATTTTTACTTAAAATTTCGATGGATCATTGAGGTTGAGGGGTCATGGCAAGTCTGCCTTTGACCTTTGTTAATCATTTTTAGCAGATCATTTATTGTAATGTCGGAATGTCGGGGTCGCCCATTAAAGGGCACCAATTGTCAAGCATGACCCCCATCACATTAACGTGCTCATGTTCCTTGTTTTGATTCATTTATTGCTTTTTTATATATTCTTCCATTGAAATGGCTATCCCTTGAAAATTTTTAAGGATTTTTTTGTCCATTGTAACAAGCGGTACGCTCAAATCTTGTGCTAAATTTATAAATTCACAATCATACGCGGAACAGCCACTTTCTTTGGATAATTTTAAAACCTGCCTGGTATTAACTTCATATTCTTTTTGAAATAATAAATTTTCTGCAGCATCAAAAATGTTATAGGCATCTTTTAATGTAATGATTTCTTTTCGAACATAAAAGGATAATACATTTCTAAATTCACTTCTCCAAAGTAAAGGAGCTGACCAGTCAGAAGTCTTTAAAAACAATTGCTCTGCCAGGTTAGAATATTCAGAAGAGAGATAAAAACAACTGATAATGTTTGTGTCAACAACGATCATGGTCTTCCTTCATTTTTCAGTTCAATCAGGGTACTATCGGTCAATATATAATCTTGGGTTTTTTCTCGCAATTTTCTTGCGGTCAGCAAGTGCTGGGTTGGATCAATCTTTGTACTTCTGGTTGCTTTCTCTATCAGAACAATTACTTCGCTGTTAATACTACGGCGATGTTCGGCGGCAAGCCGTTTTAGTATTTTGTATGTTGGGTCTGGGATGTTCTTTAAAGTGATGGTGGCCATAATAGTCTCCTTATTTGATTCCATTTTGGAACCATTATGGTTTATTTTGTCAAATATGTCAAATTTCTTACGCCCTGGTGGCAGTTCCTTGCATGGGGTCACATACATTTTCTATCATTTCAGCCACTTGCCGCGGCCCGACCCGCCTCCCATTCGCCTTGATTATGACCCCTTTTTTTTACCGTGTTTCCATGATAGTCCGCAGTGAACACATTTTGATGAAAATGGATTTTTGTAATATTTTTCCATAAAAAAAAAATTATCACACTTTGGGCATTTTATAGTACTAAAGTAGATGAAAATATATAGTACAACAAAAACATACCAT
>JAAEMC010000743.1 GCA_024225895.1 Desulfobacteraceae bacterium
AACACTTCTGGTGGAGCTACAAGTAATGGTGTACTACCTACAAGAATGAGCGAACCCAAAACATCAGGTCGGGATAATGTATACCCAATACCAACGGAGCCCCCCATTGACCATCCGATAAAGGTTGGCTGATCAAGATTACAATGATCGATAATGGCATCAATATCAGCCATCCAAACATCTGGATTATATTCGATCTCTGGTTTGTCAGATTGTCCATAGCCTGTGAGGTCAAAAACGATTACCTGGTGGCTTTTGGCAAAATAGTTTATTTGATTCTTCCAGACAGCAGAGTTCATCATCCATCCATGGACAAATAATAGTGGATCACCTTCTCCATGTACTTCGTAATAAATGTTGTGGTTATCTCGTTTTAGAATCATTGCCTCCTCCTTTTAAAGGTATTCACTTAAAAAACACAATCTTGTGTCAGAAAATAATTTTAAAAAAAAATGAGGGCAATTTATTGTATAATCGGATCAAAAATTTGAACAATCGACGCATTCTTGATTATTTGTTAAATCGATATCCTCGATAAAAAGTTGTTGGTGACACCCCTGTGATTGCTGAAAAATGTCGATTAAAATGGCTTTGATCCGCAAATCCCAACTCCATCGCAAGTTGTGCTAAGGAAATATATGCTCCTGACTTCAATTTTCGTTTAGCAATCTCAATTCGTCGTTTGATAAGATAGTTATGGGGGGTTGTCCCAAATTGCTGTTTAAATCTTCGAACAAACTGTGCCCGGCTAAGGCCGACAAGTTTTGCGAGTTCATTAAGTGTGATCGAACGATAGTATTCATCATTAATTAAATCATAGGCTGGTACAATATTACTATCTGTTTCAATATTGAGTGTATTCCGTGGCGACCCAAAATGATTTACTATCTGAAGGGATAGAGCAGTTGCTAATGATTCAGCATATAAACTGCCATTTAGCCCACCATTATCTAATTCCATTCCAAACAATCGAAGAAGCGCCTGAAGTGTTGGTGACGTAACCTGAAAATCATCCCGGAGGACACAATAATTTATTTGTTTAAAATGTTGTTCAACGCTCTTTTCAAAAACATCTTCATTAATCATCACATGTAATGCACATGGTGTCCCATCCCCAAATAGCCACCGGTTATCTGCCCTTGCAGGAATAAAACTCAATTGCCCAGTCTGCAGGCGTGTTTGAGTCAGCTTGTCTGCACATTCATGGTGGAAGACCCCGTTAAGTGCTCGAGTATGATAAACAAGGAGATGGGCATCCATACCTGCGCAATAAATATCACTTGGTGGCAATTCAGGGTAATACTCTACTCGAATCCCTTCCCATTCAAAACCATCTGAATGAGCTTTGCAGTCAACCGGCACAATAGCCATTCTCTCACAGGGGGTAATAAGAGCATTACCTGATGTATCTAAATCCATTTGATCCCGCCATGTTATTTAGAGATTGCTGAATGGTGGATAATTACAGGGTTATCTATGTAAAACAGGGCGTTTGCAGCTTTTACAAGAAGCCAGAATGAAAGCAGGGGTAAAATTATAACCTGAATTAAAAAAATGCCTGCATATAGAAATGTAAGTTTTAAAAGGTTCTCTATGATACCGCCCATATTTGAAACCGTAGCCACAAGGGCGTTTTTGAATTGTGATGTTTTTTGTTTAAGAAAAGAGGCGCTGTTTTCTATCGTCCCCAGCACTCCATCAATTTGTGGGAGTGAGATTTCTTTTAATTTGTCAAGTTCAGCAGAACCAACCGCTAATGCCTGATTTGCCTCTGATATTTGGTTGGCAAAAAAATGTTTATAAAGGTACTCATCTGCCACAGACGATATTGGAAGACAAAAGCGAGCAATAATAATAAGTAATATAAATCGTGATACAGTTTTTTGAAGGGATCTCAGCCTTTCATTCTCGAACCATAACAAGATCGATGCGAGCAGCAGGAGAATAGAAAGTATCGGTGGTACAATTGATATACAGATTTCATATGCCAGTTTCTGAATCCCTAATGATGTTATTGCGGTGACAAGCACATCTGATAACCGCTCAGTCATATCATCAATGGGGTCCAGGGCCTGACCTACGGCTAATGAAATGCCCACCCCTGCGGGTTCCAGTTGTAAGCTTGAGTTCTGCACTATTGAGACAGAAGCGTTGAGAACCCTGCAGGTAGCATAGGCGACTCCTGCTTTTGTTATCGCTTTTTGAAAATGAGTATCTGTCATAGTGTCCAGAACTGGGAGTTTTAACTGCGAAAAAATTAATAGTATGGCTATCAGAACACCAACAGTTGATTGAATTATTTTTTGTATTTTTTTATTTTGCATTGTTATCCAAAACCCCATTTTTTTTAAGATTTTCTTTATCTCAGCAATTTGTTCTTGCCACTCGAATACCTATTCAATCATGCTATAGAGAAGTTTGATTTCGTCTTGCCATATGGATTGATCCGGAGTTTCAAGAACCATGGGAATATTATCGAACCGAGAATCGTTCATAATAAATTTAAAAGTCTCAAGCCCTAAAGATCCTTTTCCAATACTCTCATGCCTGTCCACCCGGCTGCCAAAAGGCTTTTTGGAGTCATTCAGGTGCACGGCCTTCAGGTAACTGATACCTACCAGAGTGTCAAACTCCTGAAGAGTATTTTCAAAAGATTTTTCAGTCTTGATATCATACCCGGCAGAATAGGTATGACATGTATCTATGCAAACCCCTATCCTGCTTTTGTCCTGAACATTGCCTATAATCCGGGTTAGGTGTTCGAACCGGTGCCCCATATTGGTTCCCTGACCTGCAGTGTTTTCAATGACCACCGTGATACCGGCTGTCTGGTCCAGGGCCAGATTAATCGATTCGGCAATTCGTTCCAGGCAGTGATCAGGATCAATTTTATTCAAATGGCTTCCCGGATGAAAATTCAGGTATTGAAGGCCTAAGTTTTCGCAACGCTGCATCTCATCAAGAAAGGCAGCCCTTGATTTTTCAAGGGCTTCTTTTTCCGGGTGCCCTAGATTGATCAGGTATCCGTCATGGGGAAGGATATGCTTAGGATCAAACCCATCGTTTTTGCAGTTCTCCTTGAACTGGGTGATATTTTTATCTGTCAGGGGTTTTGATACCCACCGCCTCTGGTTCCTGGTAAACATGGCAAAAGCATTTGCTCCAATACCTTTTGCGTTTTGAGGCGCATTTTCCACGCCGCCACTGATGCTGACATGTGCTCCAATATACTTCATTTGTTAATTTTCTCCAGCAATCCATCTTCCTTTAATTTGACCATGATGTTCCTTTTTTTTAACTTCGCTTACTGTATGAATAACAACACTTTCCAATCGCTGCAATAAATATTGATGGTAACCAAACCCAAATAATTTTACTTTTTAAAATATTCACCCCATGGTCACCAATAAATGCAACGGTGTCCAAAATTTAAAATTAAAAAG
>JAAEMC010000744.1 GCA_024225895.1 Desulfobacteraceae bacterium
AAAGATGACTAAGAAAAAAACAGACATTATAGAATTATTAATCCGGGTGATCTTAGGATTGACCTTTATCATTGCATCTGTTCATAAAATTATCGATCCGGCAGGTTTTGCAAAAATAATTTACGGGTATGGGATTTTTCCGGATGTGTTAATTAATATTATAGCGATTATTGTTCCGTTTATTGAACTTGTGGCAGGATTATGTCTTTTGACCGGTCTTTATTTCAGATCAGCCCTTATATTAATCAATTTGCTTCTTTTAGGGTTTATATGCATCATCTCTTTTAACCTTTTACGGGGGTATCAGTTTGACTGCGGGTGTTTTTCCTTTTCCGGCACTAATTCCGCATCATCCGCCGTTTCTTTGCTGATCAGGGATATCCTTCTTTTGGGTATTGGCATGTTTTTATATGCAAAAAAGGTAAGAGCCCAAAGATTTATCTTTACAACTCCCTGACAACTCTAAATCCAAGGCTGTTTCTGCGGGTACCGGGTTTATAATATCCGCGCCAGGCGCTGCGGTTGTACTTACCGGTCTGAAACCACCCACCGCCACGGATAATCCTATGTTCTCCTGTTTTGCTTAAAGGGTCTAGGATATTGTTTTTATAAGTATCTGTTACAACTCCGACCCTGGTTAACCAGGAATTTCGCCAACGGCATGAATCCATCACCCATTCCTGGATATTGCCGTGCATGTCATAAATTCCCCATCGATTTGGTTTTCTGGTTTTGACTGAATGGGGCTTAAAATCCCTGGCCGGGTTTTGAATGCCGGAATTAAAACAATACCAGGCCATTTTTTCTAAGGCTGGTTCGACTTCATTGCAGGAAAATGTGGTAATGGGTCCTCCTGCAAAGGCTTCTGTACTGCCGGCCCGACATGCATATTCCCATTCGGCTTCTGTTGGGAGCCTATATTTTATTGTACCTTCTGTTTTATTTAAAAATTCAATGAATTGCAGAGCCTCATCCCAGGTCACACTATCCACTGGAAAATTTTTATGAACAAATGTGGAAGGATTGGGAGAGGCAATTTTATCCCACTGGCCCTGGGTAACTTCTGTTTCTCCAATATAATATCCTTTGGATATAGTTACTTTGTGCTGGATTTCATTCCAGTTGCGGCCTTTTTCCGTTTTGGGGCTTCCCATGATAAAGCTGCCGGCATTGACTTTTACAAACCGCATCCCAAGCTTATTGGTAAAAATTTCAGGTTCTGCAAATATAGGGATTTGAAAAAGACAAACCCAAAGAATAAGAAAACTTGCGGCCATTGTTTTTAAGTGATTTTTCATAGTAATTTTGTCAAAATTCCATGCAATAGAAGTCATTTGGACAAAGCCTACCATACTCTTGACCTGATATTCAACATA
>JAAEMC010000745.1 GCA_024225895.1 Desulfobacteraceae bacterium
AATACCGGTTGAAAATAGCCGGGAAACTCTTCTTCAACTGGTAGGGGAGGCTCAAGCATATTACCATAAAACAGTGTGAAAACAGCACCTACGAAATTGATTATCGGCACGAGCATGATTTTTCGAAGTGGCATTATTCCCCCTTTAACAGCATTTCTATTGTTTGGGCAAGATCTTTTCTGCCTTGTTGTTTTAAAAGCGGTATCATGGGCCTGTAAAAGGGGGGTCTTACCCGGATGGTGATATCAAACTTGGAAATATCTTCGGGTTGAATTTCATCTTCTACAAAGGCACTTGTTTTATGTAAAAGTCCTAGGGCAGTTAGTTCTGTCATGGTACGGACGCATTTTTCGCATTTCCCACAATTGAGACGGCCTTGGACATTGGCCAGGCAGACCCTGAAATTCTGGAATGCAGTATCCCAGCCAGATACGATTTTTATTTTTTCAAGCCGGGATAATTCATAATCCCTGTGGCGGATCCTCAAGTCATAGCTTGAGTATTCTGGATCCAGTAATGGGTGGGAGCCGCAGGGATGAAGATTTGGTATGTCATAGGATGATCCTATAAAAATCATGTCCATGCCCCAGGAAAAAGCGTGAGCAATGGCAGCCAGTACTGCACCAAAAAAGCTGTTCAGCCACAATTCCCTTTTGTCGCAAAGGTGCCGGATATTGGTGTACACAGGAATCAGTGTCACACCGGCATCATCCGTAACCTTTGAGATGGCATCCATGGCCCGGTCAAACACATGGAATTTCATACCTCTTTCCACGACACCCCCAATGTCAAATCCATGTAGAAATAATCCGTCTTTAATATAGGCAGGATGCTCTTTTGGATAATTCAGCCGGTTTAATCTTAAAGCGGCCAAAGAATCCATTCCGCCTGAAAGAACCATCCCTGTATTCGAGACGGCAGGGCGCTTTATGTTGGATTGCTCATTGGCTTCGATGGTTAAAGGTTGATACTCTCCCTTTGTCCAGTCTTTTAAGATGTGCATGGCCACCTTTAGCCCTTCTTTTAAAAATGGACAAATTTTATTGTCCAGGGCAATTCTTTTTTCCTTAAAAT
>JAAEMC010000746.1 GCA_024225895.1 Desulfobacteraceae bacterium
ATTCTGGGCCCTAAAGGTAATAAAGAGTATATTATATATTTGAAATATAAGGAAATATAGGATATTAACTATTGACTTTGTAATAGAACATTATTTAAATTTATTTTTTTATTAAATGTTAAGGAGCAGGAATGAGCGAAGAAATTAAAACCATGAGAAATGTGGCCTTGGCAGGCCATGGCGGTGCAGGCAAGACCACGCTTGCAGAGGCCATGCTGTTTAATGCCAAGGTGTCAAAACGTCTGGGCAAGGTTGAAGAAGGCAATACCGTCATGGACTTTCAACCTGAAGAAGTCAAAAAACAGCAAAGTATCAACACATCATTTATCAAGTATACGCATAACAAGCATACAATTACTTTGATGGATACTCCTGGTGACCAGAATTTTTTCTCTGCTTCCTCAACATGCTTTCCTGTAGCAGACAGCTTTGCTTTTATCATAGATGGTGTGGGCGGTCCTTCAGCAATGACCGAAGAAGCAGCCAAGGCCGCTTTGGATTATAATCTTCCCGGATTTGTTTTTGTAAATAAACTTGATAGGGAACGGGCAGATTTTGCAACCTGCATCAAAGCCTGTAAAACCGCTTTAAAGAAAAAAATAGTTCCAGTTTGTTTTCCCATCGGCGCTGAAGATGATTTTAAAGGTATTGTGAACATTGTTTCCGGCAAAGCCTTTGAATATGATGCCCAAGGCAAACCCACTCAAATTGACGTGCCTGATGATATTGCAGAAGAAATTGAAATGGCAAAAGAAGAATTCATTGAAAATGTGGCTGAGCTAAATGATGACCTTCTTGAAAAATACCTGGAAGGTGAAGAAATATCCTTAGATGAAATTAAAGCGACTTTCCGGCAAGGCATTCTTGAAGCCCAGTTTTATCCGGCCATTTGCGGATCAGCCGTAAAAATGATCGGTATTGATACGGTTTTTAACTTTATCAATGACTACATGCCTTCACCTCTTGACAGGGGTGACTGGGTTGCAAAAGATACCAATGGTGAAGAAGTGATCATTTCCCCTGATCCGGATGCAGAGTTTACCGGATTGGTATTTAATACCATTGTCGATCCCTATGCAGGAAGACTCTCACTTTTCCGTGTCATCTCGGGAAGCCTGGGTAAAGAAGGCAATATCGTCAACACAACCAAAGATACCAAAGAAAGATTTTCACAGCTTCTGGAAATCGCAGGCAAGGACCAAAAGAACATTGACCGCGCAGTACCCGGATCCATAGTTGCCGTTGCAAAGCTGAAAGAAACATTAACCGGCGATACCATCACCGGCGGACAAGACATTCAGTTTGAGGCCCCTGCCCCCATGGCACCGTGCATCTCATTTGCAATTTCGCCCAAATCAAAGAGTGATGAAGATAAAATTCATGCAGCTATCAGAAAAATTCTTGAAGAAGATACGGGTCTTCAACTCAAACGAGAAGAAGAAACACGGCAGACCATTCTTTCCGGCCGCGGCCTGGTCCACATTGAAGTGACGGCTGATAAAATACAGAGAAAATTTAATGTGGGAATGGAGATTGCCACACCCAAAGTGGCTTACCGTGAGACATTTAAGAAAAAGATCCGTGTCCAGGGTAAGCATAAAAAACAGTCTGGCGGCCACGGCCAGTACGGCGACTGCTGGATTGTCCTTGAACCGCTGCCAAAAGGCAAAGGCTTCGAATTTGTTGATAAGATTGTCGGCGGTGTGATTCCAAAAAATTATATTCCAGCTGTTGAAGCCGGTGTCAGAGAGACATCCAAGACCGGTGTCCTGGCAGGATTTCCGTGCGTGGACTTTCGAGTGACTGTTGATTTTGGTTCATATCATTCAGTGGACTCTTCTGAAATGGCATTTAAAATGGCGGGAACCCTTGCATTTAAGAATGCAGCTGCCGAAGCCAAGGCCGTGCTGCTTGAACCCATCATGAAAATCTCAGTAAAAATCCCTGAAGACAGTACCGGTGATATCATGGGAGACCTCAATTCCAGGCGCGGTCGTGTGCTTGGTATGGATACTGAAGATGATAAACAGGTGATCAATGCCCTGGTTCCCATGGCGGAAATACTGCGCTATGCACCGGATCTAAGCTCCATGACCGGCGGCCGAGGAACCTATACCGTGGAATTTGAACAATATGATGAAGTTCCGGGTGATATGGCTGCCAAGGTTATTGAAAGGGTGAACCAGGAAAAAGAACAAGCCTAAAACTCTTTTTATATTAATAGGAAAACCGGCCGGTGATTTAATTTACCGGCCGGTTTTTTTAATTTTTGCAGTGGACTGCCTCCTGGCGTGCCTGTCCGACAAAAAAAATTGGGATCAAAGTTATGGGTGTGGCAAAAAGGGTGCCACCCAGATTCATTCGTAAATGAACGCTAAGGCAAATCTACGAACGTGGGATCGAATATTAACTTTTGGCGTAATGCATCTATTCGGTATAATAAGATTGCAGACCTAAGAGCTGGCATAAGAAGTTAACGCCTTTATTGGTAGGTATTTCGATCATATTTTATAGACATAGTTCTGGTTTTTATTGTCTGGAATTGTCTTCTTGAAAAAACTTCTTTTTCTGTAAAATTGTCACGAATTTAAATAAAAATTTTTA
>JAAEMC010000747.1 GCA_024225895.1 Desulfobacteraceae bacterium
TCGTCTGTACCGTCAAATTCCAGGGCATAAGCAGGAGGCCGGTAAGTAACATTTTGGCTTTGTGTTACACTCATGTCAATCTCCTATTTTTAACCCGCCTCGGTCGACCCGGGTCTCCAACTTCTTTTTCGTTATCTTTTTCGTTTTCTGCCAATTCTTCAGGTTTGTTCAATTCCTCTTCCAAAACCTGGATCGCTCCGCTGATACGCAACAGGGACTGTTCCAAATCACGCTTTTTGGCTTGGACCTGCTCTAACATCTTTGTGCCGGATTCATACTCGGTTCTAAGTTCTTTCAGCCGACTTTCCAATTGTGTACGCATGTTTTTTCCCTCTAAAGATTCTCAGATAATTAATTGAGTGTAATCTTTCTGATTTTTTTGTAGGTTGGGGTGAGGTTACGAACCCCAACACTCTTATCCTGTTGGGGTTCGTAACCTCACCCCAACCTACAAATAACTCAAAATATCTGAATCATCCGGTATAGTACAACATAAAACCATTGAAATTTCGATCTGCAATACCCCAGTAATCAGGATGCCCGATCCCGGAAAGCCGTATCTTGAAAGTGTCACCCTGGTTTAATTCCACAACCACCGAGTTGGAAATACAGCAATATGTACTGCCCAAAAACACATTTAAAGGGGGATTGCAAATCAAAGGACTGACAACTTCGGCATTTTTAAAAAATTCCAACCGAATTTCATCATTTTCTTTGGTCTTGATGAAAAATGAAATATTGACATTAAAGCAGTATACTCCGTTTTCAGGCGCCGTGAAGGTTGTGCGCTGGGTAAACACCTCATCAGGGTCAACTTTTTTTTGGGAAAAGGGAATAATAAATTCGTTAGTATCCGGACATGAAACAGTATCATCGGAATAATAATGAAACGGATACATACCCATTCCCTGGCTGATTTTTAAGTCAACATAGGAACGCACAGCATATTCAGTGGGCACGGCTGTATTTCTTTTTTGCCTCAGGCTGGCATCGTCGGAAAATTCGTTCACAGCCACACCGGTTCCCAGTTTAATATCCCCTTTTACTTCCAGTCTGGCCTGCGGATTGGTAGTGCCTATTCCCAAATTGCCCTCATTATTGAGAATTAACAGGGTGTTTTGCGATGCACTGTCAATACGCAGCATATCCTGATCCAAGGTGGCATTCACATGTAATTTGGCTGACGGCCGGGTTTGATTTATACCGACGTTGCCGAGTTGCTCGTCAATGAATAACCTGCTTTTACCACTGGAATCAATGATGTTGAAACCGCGTTTCTCTTCAGGCAAGGCTTTTTGGGATAAACGCCAGTTGAACCCGGTTTCTTCCAAACTAAAATCAAGCAGGTTTTCCTGGTCATCAAAAGCTTTGATTCTTAACGGCATGTTCTGGCCGGCTTGCTTTCTGATACCATCATCCTTGCAATTCACCATTGAATCGATAAAATCCGCAAAAGCATCCTCAGTTGGTTTTGAGCCGGTTTTAAATAAATTTTTCAGGGCTTGCCTGCTTATGACTGACATTATGTTACTCCTTTTATTAAAAGAAAAGAGTGTAGTTTTTTTGTAGGTTGGGGTGAGGCACGAACCCCAA
>JAAEMC010000748.1 GCA_024225895.1 Desulfobacteraceae bacterium
ATTTTAAGCAATGAAAACAAAGGCAAGGAGATTTATATAATGACAAAAGAGTTGACACCCGCCAATGATATTAACGGCTCTGTAATGGTTATGGGTGGTGGAATTGCAGGAATGCAGTCTGCCATTGATCTGGCCAATTCAGGCTATTATGTCTATTTAGTTGAACAAACATATGCCATCGGCGGCATGATGGCCAGGCTGGATAAGACGTTCCCGACCAATGACTGTACCATGTGAGTTATCTCACCCAAACTGGCCGAGGTCGGCCGGCATCTGAATATTGAACTTTTAACCAACACTGAGTTACTTGGACTCGACGGTGAAGAAGGTAATTTTACCGCAAAGGTAAAAGAAAATCCCAGGTTTGTGGATATTTCAAAATGTACATCCTGTGGTGAATGTACCAAAGTCTGTCCTGTAGAGACACCTTGCGAACATAACCAGGGCCTTTCATTGCGCAAAGCCATTTTCAAGCAGTATGAGCAGGGGATTCCCGGTGCCTATGGTATCTCAAAACGGTCCACGGCACCCTGTAAGGCAACCTGCCCCGCCCACGTGAGTATCCAGGGATTTATTGCTCTTATGAATCAGGGCAAATACAATGAAGCTCTAAAACTTTTCAAAGAAGAGCATCCTTTCCCGGGTTCCTGCGGCCGGGTATGCCACCATCCATGTGAAGCTGTTTGTACCCGGGGGGATGTGGACGAGCCCGTCGCCATCCAGTATCTTCACAGATTTCTGTCTGACCAGGACCTAAACGGCGATGAAACCTTTATTCCGGAAATCACAGAAAAACGGGACGAGAAAGTAGCCATTGTAGGCTCCGGTCCTGCTGGGCTTACTACTGCCTACTACTTGGCTCAGAAAGGATACCAGGTCACTATCTTTGAAAAACTTCCGATAAAAGGCGGGATGATGGCCGTAGGTATACCAGAATACCGCCTTCCCAAAGAAGAGCTTGAAAAAGAGATCGCTGTTATTGAAAAAATGGGGGTTGAAATCAAAACCTCTGTGGAATTCGGTAAAGACATTACTTTAGAAAGCCTGAAAAAAGATGGGTACAAATCACTTTTTATGGCAACCGGCCTTCATGGTTCAAGAGCACTCGGTGTCCCGGGCGAAGATATGGACAGAATTCTTAAAGGAACCGAATTCTTAAGAAGTTCAGCACTGGGTGAAGCCCCAAAACTTACCGGTAAAGTGGTTGTCATCGGCGGTGGAAATGTAGCCGTAGATGTTGCTCTGACAGCCAGAAGACAGGGTTCCCAGGATGTCACCCTGGTTTGTCTTGAAAAACGAGATGAAATGCCGGCCTGGGATTATGAGATTGAAGAGGCTCTGGAAGAAGGGGTTAAAATCGTCAACAGCCTTGGCCCATTTAAGTTCCATGGAAAAGACGGGGTGATGGATGAAGTTGAATTTATGAAATGTACCTCTGTTTTCACAGAAGACGGCAGGTTCAGCCCAAAATACGACGAATGTGCCCTTAACTCAATGGAAGCAGATCATGTAATTGTGGCCATTGGTCAGATGGGTGAACTGGGATATGCCAAAGATGAAGGCATATCCGTGACCGGTCCCGGCGGTCTTGAAGCCGACCCTTTAACCTTGCAGACACCCATTGACTGGGTCTTTGCTGGCGGTGACGCTTTTTATGGTCCCAAATCGGTTGTCGATGCCATTGCCAGCGGCAAGACAGCAGCAGAGAGCATTCACAGGTTTATTAATAATGAAGACTTGAAAGAAGGCCGGGAAAAGACCTTTGAATATGAAAAACCGGAAATTGATTTTGTTCCCCATGTTGAACGGGTAAAACCGGAAACAATCAGTGTGGAAAAAAGAGAGGGCAATTTTGCGGAAGTCACCTTAAGCATTGCCCAGGATGCCGTTGAACGAGAAGCGGCAAGGTGTCTGTCCTGCGGTATCTGTTCGGAGTGTTACCAGTGTGTGGAAGTTTGTCTGGCCGGTGCTATTGAGCATGATCAGGAAGAAAAGATCAGGGATCTGAATGTAGGTTCTGTCATCTTAACAACTGGTGCCACCACATTTGATCCGTCCGGTCTGGATGATATTTATATGTATAAAAGATCCCAGAATGTGATGACCAGCCTTGAGTTTGAGAGGATCTTGAGCGCAGGCGGTCCCACCATAGGGCATCTGATCAGACCTTCGGATGAAAAAGAGCCTGAGAAAATCGCCTGGCTCCAGTGTATCGGTTCCAGGGATACCAACCGTTGCGGAAACGGCTATTGTTCATCGGTTTGCTGTATGTATGCCATTAAGGATGCCATGATTGCCAAAGAGCATTCTGAAAAAGAATTGGATGCCGCTATTTTTAATATGGATATGCGGACCTTTGGCAAAGATTATGAAAAATATTACAAACGGGCCAGTGAGCAGGAAGGTGTGCGGTTTGTAAAATCTCGTGTGCACTCCGTGATAGAAGAGCCGGGAACAGATAACCTGATCTTAAGATATGCCGATGAAGAAGGAAATATGCATGACGAAGTCTTTGATATGGTAATTCTCTCCGTTGGATTGACCATTCCCAAAGAAAGCGTCGCCTTGGCTGAAAATATCGGTATTGAGCTGGATCATTATAACTTTGTAAAAACGCCTACCTTTAATCCGTTGCAAACCAGCAGACCCGGCGTTTTTGTATCCGGTTCCTTCCAGGGGCCAAAAGATATTCCTTCAGCTGTAACTGAAGCCAGCGGTTCTGCGGGTGCGGCAGGGATAAAACTTGCCCCAGCGCGTCATACCTGCACCAAAACCGTTTCAATGCCCGATGAAAGAGATGTACTTGGAGAAGAACCCAGAGTCGGTGTTTTTGTATGTAAATGCGGTATTAATATTGCGGGCGTCATTGATGTGGAAGGGGTTGAAGACTATACCAAGAGCCTTCCCAATGTAGTCTACTCAGGACAGAATCTGTTTACCTGTTCCCAGGACGCCCAGGAAAATATCAAAGAGATCATTGATGAACATAAATTGAACCGAGTGGTGGTTGCCTCCTGTACACCAAAAACCCATGAAGGCATTTTTATGGATACCATGGAGGAGGTAGGGCTTAATAAATATCTTTTTGAAATGGCCAATATCCGGAACCAGGGTTCCTGGATGCATTTCCATAAACCTGAAGAGGCCACAGCAAAGGCCAAAGATCTGATACGGGGGGCTGTTGCAAGGGTATCCACCTTAGGACCCCTCCATGATAAAAAGATCACCATCATTGATAAAGCCCTGGTTATTGGTGGCGGTATTGCCGGTATGAATGCAGCTAAAGTTCTTGCAGATCAGGGATTTGAAGTAATTCTGGTTGAAAAGGAAGACACGCTTGGCGGCTTGGGCAATAAATTGCACCATACCATTGAAGGGGATGATATCAGGGCCTATATCACTGATCTGGTAGAAGGCATCGAGAATCACGATAAGATTGAAGTCTTAAAACAGGCATTGATCGTCGGTTTTACCGGGTATAAAGGTAATTTTACCACAGAAGTCCTGGTGGGAACATCCATGGCCGGCAGAAAGATTGAGCATGGTGTTATGATCGTGGCCACGGGTGCAACAGAATACCAGCCAACGGAATATCTCTATAACGTTAGTGATAATGTAGTCACCCAGCTTGAACTGGCAGACATTCTCGAAGAGAAAGGTGCAAAGGACCTGAACCGGGTTATAATGATCCAGTGTGTCGGCTCCCGGAATGAAGATAATCCCAATTGTTCACGGGTTTGCTGTCAGAATGCAGTGAAAAATGCCATTGCCATTAAAGAGCAGAACGCGGATACTGATGTTTTCATCCTCTACCGGGATATGAGAATGTATTCCATGCTGGAAGAGTATTATACCAAAGCCAGAAACATGGGTGTCATTTTTTCCAGGTTTGATCCTGACAATGCACCTGAAGTAGTTCAGGCAGAGGATGGAACAATGGCGGTGACTTTCACCGATCATGTTTTGGGCCGGAAAGTGGAGGCCAGTGCAGACCTTGTGGCCTTGAGCGCCGCAGTACAGGCTGCAGATACCGAGGAATTGTCCACAATCATTAAAACCGGCAGGAATCCGGAAGGCTTTTTCATAGAAGCCCATGTCAAGCTCAGGCCTGTTGATGCAGCAACTGAAGGCGTCTTTATCTGCGGTACCGCCCATGGTCCCAAGCTGATAAATGAAACCATCACCCAGGCAATGGCCGCAGCATCCAGGGCAACAACATTCCTGGCCCAGGATTATTTGACCCTGTCTGCGGTAACAGCGGAAGTCGGCCAGGAACATTGCGCATCCTGTCTGGTATGTGTAAGGTCCTGTCCGTACAATGTTCCGGTCATCAATGAACTGGGTGTCAGTTATATTGACCCGGCGCTTTGTCAGGGATGCGGTGTGTGTGCTGCCGAGTGCCCTGCAAAAACCATTAAATTGAACTGGTATGAAGATACCCAGTTGCTCAGCAAGGTGGAAGCCCTGCTGGAGGGGGTAATATAAAATGAGTAAAGATTTTGAACCCGTAATTCTTGCATTTTGCTGTAATTTCTGAGGGTATTCAGCTGCGGACCTGGCAGGTTCCATGAGATTGAAATGCCCCACAAGTTTTAGAATTGTCCGTGTTCCCTGTACGGGAAAGGTCGATGCCATCCACATGTTAAGGGCCTTTGAAAAAGGTGCGGACGGTGTTTTTGTCGTTGGCTGCATGGAAGGGGATTGCCACTACAACCAGGGTAATTTCAGGGCAAGAAAACGAGTCGAGCAGGTTTCCGAAATACTGGAGAAAGTTGGTGTCGGAGGAGATCGGATTAAAATGTTTAACCTTTCTAGTGGGGAAGGTCCTTTGTTTGCCGAGTATTCCATTGAAATGGATACAAAGATTCGGGAACTTGGCCCCAGTCCCATTAAAAAAGGTAAAAAAGTTAAAAACGCCAATGCGGCTTAAACGCCGATGTGGCTTATAAAACCGAAGCTGCTTGGATTTAAGGAATTCGATAATATTTAACAACCTAGTATGAGGTTTACTTATGATTATAGCCAAAAAAAAGCCCATGGAAGAGATCATCGAAGAAGTCAAAGATTTCGATAAAATTCTAGTTTTTGGGTGCAATGAATGTGTCACCGTGTGCGAAGCCGGTGGAAAAAAAGAAGTGGAAGTGCTTGCGTCTGCTCTTCGGATGTATTTTATGACCCATGGCGGTGAAAAAGAGATATTTGAAAAAACCGTAGAACGCCAGTGTGACCATGAATACTTAGAAGAAATACGCAAAGATATTGATAATTATGATGCCATCATTTCCTTGGCCTGTGGCGTCGGGGTTCAGTTTACAGCAGAAAAATATCTGACTACACATTTGATCCCCGGTGTGAATACAGTTTGCCTTGGCGCCAATGAAGACCGAGGGCTCTGGACAGAACGCTGCCAGGCCTGCGGATCATGCGTCCTGGCAAAAACCGGAGGAATTTGCCCTGTATCCCGTTGTGCAAAGCGGGTGCTGAACGGACCTTGCGGCGGTTCAACCAATGGTAAATGTGAAATCAGCAAGGATGTAGACTGTGCCTGGCAGCTGATTGTCGACAGACTCAAAGCCCTTGATAAATTGGATGATTATGAAAAAGTGGCGCCGGTAAAAGATTGGTCCACAGACAGAGCAGGCGGTCCGAGAACCGTGACAAGGGAGGATGTAAACATATGAAGGTAAATACACAAAGCAACCTGGAAAAAGTTTTAAAAGCGGGGCATTTAGGAGTAACTTCAGAGTGCGGTCCCCCAAGGGGAAGTGACCCTGAAGAAGTAAAAGAAAAGGGCAGCTTGATCAAAGATCATGTGGATGCGGTCAATGTTACCGACAACCAGACAGCCATGACCCGCATGTCATCCCTTGCAGCCTGCGTCCACCTGAAACTCATGGGGATTGAGCCGGTTCTTCAGATGGTGACAAGAGACAGAAACCGGGTGGCGCTCCAGAGTGATATTTTAGGGGCAGCCTCTTTTGATATCCCGAATATGCTGTGTCTTTCCGGTGATCACCAGAGCTTTGGAGACTGCGCCCAGGGACAGAATGTCCATGATCTGGATTCCATGCAACTGGTTCAAACTGTCCGCCACATGAGGGACGAAGGAAAATTTTTAGGTGGAGATGATATCAAACGTCCGCCGAAAATTTTTGTTGGTGCGGCAGCTAATCCTTTTGCCGATCCATTTGAAATCCGAGTACCCCGTCTGGCCAAAAAGATTGCCTGTGGTGCCGAGTTTATCCAGACCCAGTGTATCTACAACCTGGATAAATTTGAAGAATGGATGAAACAGGTTTGTGACAGAGGGCTTCATGAAAAGACCTTTATCATGGCCGGTATGACGCCTATGAAATCCGTGGGCATGGCAAAATATATGAAAAACCGGGTGCCCGGCATGGATGTCCCTAATGAAGTCATTGACCGTCTGGCCGGTGTTGATAAGAAAGACCAGGCCCAGGAGGGGATTGATATCTGTGTGGAAGCCATCCAGCGTCTCAAAGAAATAGAAGGGGTTTCAGGCTTTCATATCATGGCCATTGAATGGGAAGAAAAAGTACCTGAAATTGTCGAAAGAAGCGGTCTTTACCCGAGACCCGAAGTATAGTATATATCTAGTCTGCTTAAGGATACAGGCATGGATTTCTTCCATGCCTGTGTTTTAAAAACATACATTACCAACCTAGCCCAAGGAGTTAGACAATGGCTGTCATCGTAAAGTATATCGTTGTCAGGAATGGAGAGGAAAAAATGACATTTGCGACAAAGAAAGAAGCAGACGCTTATGATAAAATGTTAGATATAGCTGACAACCTCTATGATTTTCTTGATAAATCAAAATTGAAGCTCAGCGAAAATCAAATGGAAAATATCTCTCTGATGCTGGCCCAGAATAGAGATGCCCTGATCCCCATTTTAAGGGATATTAAACCAAAGAAGAAAGCGGCGGCAGCCAAGACAGAAACCAAAAAAACTGCGGCAGGGACTAAGAAAAAAGCCAAGATCGCCAATTAGGGTAGGGTCCTTCCAGCACACTAAAAATGTGAGCCGGCATTTCTTTTTTTTGAAAATAGCATGGCAGCTTAAGACTTTTTGATAAGGGTCTAACTCTTATTTTTCACCTGTTGTTCAATGGGCATAACCACATTATATGAATCACCAATAAGAATGGTTGCCATATCTGGAGATACTTTTTTAAATGCTTTCATCATTCCGATATTTGTGCACAAAACTTCTGCTGTAAAAGCTGTTATCCCTCGTTTTTTACCTATTCTCCTCAGCAATTTATAAAGATGGGTTGCAATTCCAAGGCTGTTGTATTTTTCGTCTACAATAAAAGCGACTTCGGCAGTGGAGCCGGTTAATGCTTTTAGATACCTTGCTTCGGCAATTATTTTTCCTGAACCTGTCTTTCCCACAAGCCCCACAATAGAGGCTGTATCATTCCAATCGATGTTTACGTATTTTTGCATTTTTGAATGGGGCATGGTTTTTAAGATATTAAAATACCTGGAATAGATTGATTTGTCTGAGAACCTGTAAAACAGTTTCCTCATTTGGTCTTCATCTGAGGGCCGGATGCCTCTGAATCGAACCGTCACTTGATCTTTAAAAGTGTGGTGACCCAATTGTTCATCCAAGTAATGATTTGTACTTCCGGATAAGAAAATTTGATCCGGGTATAAAATTTTTTGTTCTTTTGCCTGTTCAACAAGTTCATGTCTGTCATCGGGATGGGCGATATCTATTAAGGCCTGTGCCCTCTCCCTGATGCTGAGCCCGCGAAGCATGGCAATACCATACTCTGTCACCACCATTTCAATTAATTCTTCAAATCCGAATTGATTCTGATATCCTTCAATGGTGACTTTGATATTGGACTCTTTGTTCCTATTTCGGCTGGGAATACCAAAAATAGTGTGTCCTTGTTTTGAGATCCGGGCACCCATAAAAAAATCAACCAATTCCATGGGGCCTGTGGCCAGATTCCCTTTTCCTTTATGAAGGGCGATTCGTCCATATAAATCAATCTTTCTGGCAGGAATCACTGTGATCACACCAGGATTTTTACCAATATTTATCGGGTCAAAGACGGTTTGGGAATCATGGAATTCTGTCCTTGGATTGCGACCAATCCAGTCCATAAGTTCCGGGGTGCCGAAAGCATAAGATGCTATGGATTTACCTGGAAACAGCGTTTTATATAGATTAGTGACAGCTCCACTTTCGACCAGATCCATCAATGCATCAGTAAAAATTGGGGAATGGACGCCAAGATGCTGTTTTTTCAGAAGTTTTTTGCCAAGGGACTCAAACAAAGGGCCGATGGAAAAAGAAATACAGCTTTTATCTGGAATGAGTAGAGCAATCTTTTCGCAGATCTGATCAAATGGCGGATCAATTTGCCACCTTTCAAAATAGACGGGATCATGGATTGAGTTTATAAGAAGGTCAAACTCGGACATTTTCACGAAAGTATCCCCCAGACATCTGGGAATTTTCTGATTGATTTCGCCCACAACAAAATTAGATCTTTCCATCACAGCCTTGGCCACATCCAAAGAGATCCCTAAACTGCTTGTTCCGGACAGATCTGGCGGTGATATTTGAATAAACGCAGCATCAACCTCTATCCGCCCTGAAATAAATAGCCCCAGGATCTCACCGAATCGACACGGAATATGATCGACATGGCCATTTAGAATGGCTTTGTTAACCACATCTTCAGAATAAAATGTTTTTAACCGGTATTTTTGTGCGTTCAGTGTTTTTGAGGAAATAGAACCGCTGAAATTGACCAGTTGAATCAATTCCAGGTCAGCGAGATTGGCTAAATCTGACTTCATTAAATGATTAGTCAAGGTTTGAGGTTCAGATACACCGGTTCCTAAAAAAATCGTCATCCCTGGCTTTATTTTTCTTAAAACCGTTACGGGATCAACAATTTTATCTACCCATTCCATATCGGAACCTCAAATATTTGTTTTGGAGAGCATCAAAAATCGATAAGTATACCATACCGTGAAAATGATTTTTGTACCAACTTTTTTAAGGG
>JAAEMC010000749.1 GCA_024225895.1 Desulfobacteraceae bacterium
ATGGCCTTCAACGCTACCGCCGCAGAAACCGTTTCCGTGTCCGGCAAATTCGTACTCGGCAAGACTGACAAAAAAATCGACATCACAAAAGCAAAAGGTACCATTTCCAAGCGACCAGTCTATCCACGCATGTCCTATCCTGCCAATTTCAGACAAATCCTTGCAAGAGCCCGCAAACAATTGGCCCAGTTCATGGAAAAAAATTGCGGATTGGTCTATCCGCAGGCAAAATGCAAGTGTAAAAGTAAGGTGATGCCGCAAATTAAAAGGGGCATGATTCAACCCGGCAATCTGAAATTCAGCCAACAGGTGGAAAAAATCAAACAACTTGTCGGAAAAAAAAAGATATCTACAAAACTTATGATTGAAAAGGACATTAAAACCCTTTACCAGGACCATCCGTTTTACCGGCCTGAAGATAAAACCATGATTGTAAAAAAGGTCCTGGCCAAACCATAGATCATTTCGATGTCTTTATTATTAAGATGATTTATTAAAAGAATCCACTATAGCCGCTATTTCATTTTTTTTCAGGCAGCGGTTTAGCATTGCGCTTCGGGTTTTGATCTCTTTGGTGATTCTTTCCAGCATGTTCTTGTCATAGGAGAGGTTTTCTGTTTCCAGGTATTTTTGGACCAGGTGTTTTCCGCAAAGCAGATTTAAATAATAATTTTGTGTTGCCTCCAATCCATAGGATGTTTTCCCATGGGTACCGGCAACATGGGTACCCGCTGCATCTCCGAAAAAAGGTGTGTTGTAGTTTAAAAGCGATTCACCTGTCTGGGCTGTGGCAATGGTGTCGACATATTGATAATATGCTTTGAAAAGTTCAATATTATCCGTATCAACACCCAAATCAAAGCCTTTATTTTTCAGCATTTTTGCTGTGGTAAACAGGTCGGCAATTCCATTTCTTTCACCAATACCCAGAGCAGATGCCTCAAGAACACGCGCTCCTGCCCTGATGCCCATATAGGTGTTGGCAGCCGCCAATCCCATATCATTGTGGCAGTGCACAGAAATTTTGGTTTTATTAACCATTGGCACAATGGCGTTTATTCTGTCGTATACCTGATCCGGTGTCATGATCCCGGAAGTGTCGGGCAAGGATAAGATATTCACTTCAAGCTGTCCTGCCAAAAAATCAATGCAATTTCTTAAAAGGGTTTCAGGTGTTTTGCCGATATCCAGCATGGCAATAGAGATAACC
>JAAEMC010000750.1 GCA_024225895.1 Desulfobacteraceae bacterium
ATCCCAGAATCATATATCCTGTTGAACAAAATAAACGTGTCAACCGGTTTGCCTGGCTTATCCATCCTTTATCTCAGGAATATTTTAAAAAGGTAAAAGCCTTGGAGGTCCTTTCCGAGATTGCGCCGAAAAGCATGGGGGTTGTGGAGAAAGCCATGGCTTATTCCCCTCCCTTTGTTTATTCCCGGATCAAAGGGATCAAATCCCCAACCGGTATAGAAGCGCAGGGGTGGCTGATTGCCATTGGCGAGACAGCCGACCAAATGCAGGCCCATTCACCTGAATTTACCGCAAAAAAGATTTTAAAGGCAGCCCAAAAAGCCAAAAAACTGGGAGCCCAGGTGATGGGTATTTCCATGCTGCCCAAGGGAATGCACGGCACCTCCCTTGAAGTCGGCAAGCATGCAGCACTTCCCATAACCACCGGCAACTCCTATATTGCATCCACGGCATTGTGGGCAGCGGCTGATGCGGTACGCCAGATGGGATTGAGCAAGCTTAAGGATGGTAAAATTATAAGGGCCAAGGCTATGGTTATCGGTGCCACCGGGTCTGTTGGCGCTATTTGTTCCAGGCTTCTGGCAACCGCTTTTGAAGAGGTCTTTCTGGTCAGCCGGAATATGGCAAAACTTCTGACGCTCCAGGAAATATTACAAGAGGAAAAACCGGATTTGAAACTTACGGTTGTCACCCGGGCCGACAGATATTTGGAGGATATGGATGTAGTAGTCATAGCCAGTTCCGGTGCTCAGAAAAGTATTGATATAATGCGCGTAAAACCGGGTTGTGTTATTACGGATATAACCCGCCCAACAATTTTTTCACAAAAAGAGGTCGCCCAAAGACAGGATGTCCTGGTGATTACTGGTGGAGAGATAGAATTACCTGGTGACAATATTGAAATGAAAGATATCGGTCTCCCCAAAGGCTTTGCATATGCCGGTTTGGCAGAAACCGTCATCCTTGCCCTGGAAGGCCGGTTTGAAGATTTTACCAAAGGCAGTAACACTGAATGGGAAAAGGTAAAGGAAATTTATAAACTGGGCTTGAAACATGGCATGAAACTGGCCTCCATCAGCGGGGTAGACGGTATTCTCAGTGAAGAGGATATTGCAAGAGTCAAGGCCCATGTATTGAAACAAAGGAAGAATCTGAAATAAAAAGTATGAGCATAACAAGTAGAGCCAGGCAGCTTCGAAAGACAGCAGTTCGATTTGTGGTGAATGAGCTGCCCACCCATGTGATAAATATCAGTTACGACACGTACAGCAAGATCTACAAAGGCCAGATCAGTCTCGGCCTTCCAGTGGCACCGGAATTGATTGTAGGACAGGATGAGATTAAATCCAATGCCGTCGGCAAGCTTGCGCTGACGCTGTACCACATGTTTAACAGGATCACTGAACAGCAGGTTAGAAGAGAAGACATAAAGTCCATCCTTTTTGAAGAATTGGAAAATGACGGTATCTGCTTAACGGAAAAAGTGATCCTCTTAACCCGGGACGAACTTGTGCATATTGTCGTTGCCCGTTTTAATATCGCGCCCAAGTTCCTTGAAGAAATTTACAAAGAAGCATTTCGTCGAAACATCCTCAAGGAAGCCCTGAAAAAAAATTTACAGCCTGCATATTTTGAAAGCGAAATTGATGAAAAAGAAATCAATGGCAGGGGAGATTATGAAATTGTCTATTACCGTGACTTTACAGGGGAAGGCAAAGAAATAAAATTTCGCCGGTTATTAAGCATTGAGGATGTCACGGCCGGGGACAATAATCCTTCCATAATCATGGTGCCAGGATTTGCCAATAATTCCAATTGTTATAATTTGAACAACCGATATTCCATTGCTAAAGATTTAGCAGACCAGGGCAATTGGGTTTATTTGTTTGATCCCAGGGGTTTGGGGGTAAATGCAGGTAGGTTGGATCCATATTGCACTGTTGATTCCCTTATTGACCATGACCTTCCCACGGTTCTAAACTTTATTTATCAAAGAAGCAGCAGCAAACCGTCTATACTCATGGGGCACAGCATGGGCGGTTTGGTTTCGGAGAATATGGTCATGAACTGGGCCTTGCGCCTGGATTTTGATAAGATAAAACTGCATGATGATAAAAAAAAGGCCTTGGATAAGATTCTACCGCCTGAAGACATTAGCCTTGATTCCTTAAAGACGGTAAAAGGAATCGTTTCCCTGGGATCTCCCAGAAACTTTAATAAAAAATCCCATGTCTTATTTCCCTCCGCTCTTTGGCTAAACCATTTGTCCAGGATTTTTAAGTTTTCCCATGTGCCGATCCAGGAGATGTCCAGAATAGTTACACAAATGCCAGTTCTAAAGAGTATCACCCGGTTTGTCTATAATAAAAATATCGGTGATCTGAATTTTTTAATCTCACCGGAAAATCATAAAAACGATAAGTATTTCATCGAGCGCTATCTTGACCAAGCCACGGAATCCATACCATTGGGTCTTGGTTTTCAGTTCCTTAAAGCCGTATATGACGGCAATGGTTTTAAACGGATGGATGCCTCTGCTTTAAATTATAGTCATCATTATGCTTTTTTCCCAAAAAACATACCCCTGTTTCATTTCTGGGGCGGCAAGGACTGCCTTGCACCCCTTTCTAATATAAGATATAGTCAGTTCTATCCTCATAAGGTCAAGAAAGTATACCACCTGGAAAAAGCAGAGGATTTGAAGAAAGTTGATATTTTACCGGAACGAAGCCAGCTCATCGATTTTGTTATTGAAGGGGCCAGTCATCTTGATCTGCTCTATGGAAAAAAGGCACAGGAACTTGTTTATCCGCTGCTTGAACTGATCATTAAACAGGTTTGGTCAAACTGGTCATATTAGAACCTGATCAATAAAAATCCCGATGCTGCTGAATATGTATCAACCCTTGTTGCAGAACAGGCAAAAAGGAAGGCGCTGCTTGCCAATTCGAAAGATTCAAGGACTATGCTAAGCCTGAAAGATTTTGGTGCTGTCGGCCGCACATACCGGAACATAAACCGGTACCGTCAGATACTGACCATCCTTTTTAAATACGGGTTCGGCAATATCATTAATGCGCTGAACATCGACCAGTATCTTGAGATTGGCCTGAAAATGATTTCCAGGGCCAGACCCGAGAAGGTTGAGCGTTTAACCCCGGCCCAACGGGTAAGGCTCATTTTTGAGGAACTGGGACCCACTTTTATTAAATTCGGACAAATTCTGTCCACCCGTCCTGACCTGATCCCGCTTCATTATATTTTTGAACTTGAAAAGCTCCAGGATAATGTTCCCAAATTCTCCTTTGATGCGGTGCAAAAAATACTTGCTAAAGAGTTTGGCATAGATCAAAAGCCCTTTGCCTCTATAGAAGAAGAACCCTTTGCCTCTGCTTCCATCGGGCAGGTTCACCTGGCCACATTGAAAAACAAAGAAAAGGTGGCAGTCAAGATTCAGCGTCCCGGCATTCGAAAGCTGATAAAGGTAGATCTTGAAATCATGCATCATTTGGCGACCCTGATCGAACGTCATATTGAAGATCTTTCTTTTTTCCGTCCCATAAAAATCGTAGAAGAGTTTGCCTCCACCCTGGAAAGGGAATTGGATTATACTCTTGAGGCTTCCAACATGGAGCGGGTTGCAAAACAATTTGTTTATGATTCATCCATTTATATCCCAAAAGTTTATCTGGACTGCTCCACTGATATTGTTCTTACCATGGAATACATCCAGGGCATCAAGATTTCCGATATTGAAGCGTTGGATAAGGCGGGTATGAACCGCAAGCTGATCACCCGGCAGGGAGCAGACCTGATTCTAACCCAGGTGTTTGAATTTGGATTCTTTCATGCAGACCTTCATCCCGGCAATATGTTCGCACTTCCAGGCAATGTCCTTTGTCTTGTGGATTTCGGTATGATGGGTTTCATGGACCGCCAGGGTAGGGATGTCTTTATTGATCTTATTGGCAGTGTTGTTATGGAAAACTCTTCTGCCGCCTGCCGATATCTCCTTGAGATTACCGAATACGATGAAGAACCGGATATGAGAATTCTGGAACGCGATATTTCTAATTTTACCGGTGATTATCTGACCAAGACTTTAAAGCACATCAACATGGGGCGCCTTTTACAGGATCTTTTAAAAATTACGGTCAAGCATAAGCTGAGAATGTATCCGGATACCTTTTTAATGATGAAGTCTTTTGCAGCAGTTGAAGGTGTTGCCCACAGACTTGATCCTGATTTTGACATGGTCGGCCATGCTGCTCCTTTTATTAAAAAGAAAAAGATAGAACGATTTTCTGGCAAGAGGATTTCAGAGGATGTTGCAAGAATTTCTGTGGAATCCCTTCAATTCCTCCAAGAGGTGCCCAGGGAATCCCTTTCCATTATTCGGCAGATAAGACGGGGTCATTTGGTTTTTGGCTTTGAGGTCCAAAAACTGGAAAAGATTTTGACCACTTATAGTAAGGCAAATCATAAACTATCCGTATCCATCATTATTGCTGCCCTCATTATTGCATCCTCCCTTCTGTTAAGTAATAAGGTTCCCCCCCAGTTTTTAGGTATATCAATTTTGGGTATAGGGGGTGTGGTCAGCGCTTTTTTTTTGTGGCTCTGGGTCTTTATCAGAACCCGGTGACACAAACTTAAATTTTTCAAGCAAAAAAGAGGCTGTCATACAAAAAGCATTGGCTCTTCTTGAAACGGCAGATCAGAATAAAACCATAGAATATTTTTAAGGGGTAAGAATACTTTTCAATATTATTTACTCTGCCAGGTATGCCACGGCTGTTTCTATGTTTATATCCGGGTGGAGCTGGTTTTTGACTGCGCATCCTGCCATGGATTTGATAATCGCCTTGATATATTTTTCCGGAAAATGCTGGTTCACATGCAGGATGATATTGATCCGGTCAATGATTTTTTGATTTTTTTTAAAATGGGCCTCTAAAAAAAGTTTCATGCCGCTGGTATCTAATTTTCGTGTGTCACAGAAGGATTTGGCATAAATTCCCGCACAGGCGGCAAGGGATGATAAAAAGATATCAAAGGGTTCCGGCGCTGTTTCATCTCCTTTGTTTTTCTTGGACTGGTCTGTTTTGACCAAATAGTCTTCAAATTTGACATCTACCTTTTTGTTGCCAGGGAATATGACTTCATAGTTTTTCATGGAGCTCTCCAAACGTGAATATTTTATTTTGCCAGTTCCAGCCATTCAAACCAGACAGGATAGTTGATTTTATACCATGTAAGTATCTGCCGCAGTTTGATCTGGTCCTCTTCTGAAATAGTGGCCTTGGGTATTTGATCAAACCGAAGTACAATGTTTTGTCCATAATGTTCCAGAGCATCCGGGCAGAGGGTTTGTAGTTCATTCCTGATACGGCCGGAATCGGAGATTTTGACAGGCCGCTTCTCATAATCCTCCCCTTTAAGGAACCGGTTGAGTAAAGGGCTGAATACCAGTCTGCTTTCCTCGAAGTTTTCTAAAAGCTGCAATGTAAATGTAATCCGTTTGTCTCCTTTTTCAGTAGTCATGCGCACGACCACCTGATAGGTGTCTTCTGAAATTTGTTTGACGCCGGGTGCACCTGAATAGGGATCGGGCAGCATATAGCCGGATATGGCCATGGCCCGCCATTTTTTTTCTGCAATCAGATCATCTGCCTTGATGGTCCTTTTATTCAAGGGAATGCCGGCATCACGTGCGTACCGGATGCTGTTCCTGTAAGTATCAATCATTTTCTCATCATCAGCGAGTTCAGGGGCGATTTTTTTAAATTTTTCAAGAAAATCTGCTGCTTCCGGGTCCAGTTTCATGACAGCGGCATCTTTTTCATAGCTTAAAGCAAACTTGGAAGACAGCACTGCTAAAGAAACATCCAAGTCAAGGATGGGGGAGAGGCTTGCAGCCTGAATGGCCTCGGCAGAGGCGGCATAGCCATCCACAAGGAAAAGGTGGGTTTGATCTTTTTCGTCCTGCCAGGTTTTAACGGCAAATGTGGGGGCATACGTTCCAGAGTCGGTAAATGGTTTTTCTCCGCTGGGCAGTGTCCATTTTTCATCCACAAGATGGACCCCTTCTTTTTTCCATTGCTGCCATAGCTTTTTAATCCTCAAAGCCCGGCTTTCTCCTAAAAGGGTCCAGACATGAATGTTTTCAGGTTTTATTCCCGGATATGTCAACTTTATGGCTTCCACCACCTTTTTCCTGGGTGTGAAAAAATTCACCAGCAGGGATTCTGTTTCCGCTTTTTCTGTAACCGCCTTGGGAAGGACCAGATTCCCCATGTATCCTTCATACTGGTCTGAAATCGTTAATGGCTGGTCAAACAAATGCAGAACAGACAGCGGGCCTGTTTTCTTACCCTTTGCAAACCGGGAAGTATTTTCCAGGGTATCAATGGCAGCTCCCCAGATGGTGATATCTTTGTGGGAAAGTGCTCTTCGAAAATCTTCAAACGTATAATTTTTATCATTAATAAGCTTTAATACACAGACTTCCAGGAACTTTGCCACCTGGGGCCGGGCATAAATTCTGCCAAATCCAAGCAAGGGATTTGCACCCATTTCTGCTGTTTCCCCGCCTTTGGGCATCAGTCCTTCACCAAGGCAGACCATGATGGCATGGTTTTCAGGAATAGTTCGGGTTAGATACCAGAGACTTTCACTCATGGCATAGGCAGAGATGGCATCTGCATCTTTTTTCACAAGGTTCAGGTCTTTTTTCTCAAGGCCCTTGCCTTCGCCATAACGGCCAAATAGTTTTGTTCCCAGGGCGGTTACAGCACCGGTCATAGCCAGCATCTTTTCGGTTCTGTCATCTGTAAAGGAAATGGTGTCATTGAGTTCGTCGTCTGTCTGGCCTTTCACCCATTCGATTTTTATATCTTCCAGCCACAAATGCAGCCTCCCGAGTATGGGACGGGTATGAAAGGCCCAGTGTGCGATCAGGTTTTTTTGTTTCATGCTTTTATTTTCCATGGTTTGTTATTGGCCCCATTTCATGAATGTTTGATGTTTTTAAGACAATTATCATTTCAAGCCAAATTTCTAAAGGGAAAAAGGCATACCAACCTGATTTTCCATAAAGATTAGATGAAAGATCGTTAAAAAAGAGAT
>JAAEMC010000751.1 GCA_024225895.1 Desulfobacteraceae bacterium
TATCAGCCCATGCCAAGTTTACCCTGGCTATCATATAAAAACACCTTGCTTTTTTAGGCGGTTTATAGGAAATATTATGATTTAGAAATTATAACGGGTAGGATAAAAATAATGATCATTGTAATTGATTTCGGATCACAATTTAACCAGCTTATCGCCAGGCGGGTCAGGGAAAACGGTGTCTTTTGCCAAGTTGAACCCTCGGATATCTCCATTGATAGAATAAAAACTTTGAATCCTGTAGGAATTATTCTTTCCGGCGGACCGTCCAGCATTTATGAAAACGACAGTCCTGCCATGGATAAAGCTCTTTTCGATATAGGCATACCTGTATTAGGCATTTGTTACGGGATGCATTATATGGTGCATATTTTAGGCGGTAAAATAAAAGCTGCGCAAAAAAAGGAATACGGTTTTGCAAAACTGGATATAATAGAAGAACTCCCTCTGTTTAAAGACTTAGGTTCAGGATTTCAGTGCTGGATGAGTCATGGTGACTCTGCCGAAAAACTGCCACAAGGCTTTGTTGTGACAGCATCCACTGAAAACACTCCCATTGCGGCCATTGCAAACCATGAAAAAAAATTTTACGGCCTTCAGCTTCATCCGGAGGTTGAACACTCTATAAATGGCAGTCTAATGATCAAGCATTTCCTGTTTGATGTCTGCCAGTGTGAAAAAAACTGGTCCATGAAATCATTTTCCGATGGAGCTATCTCCCAGATCAAAGACGCCGTTGGAAGCAAAAAGGTCATAATGGGACTTTCCGGCGGTGTGGATTCCTCGGTGGCTGCTACGTTGATACATAAAGCTGTTGGCAAAAACCTGTTTTGCATCTTTGTTGACAACGGCCTGTTACGGATAAATGAAAAAGAGGATTTAGAAAAAAGCCTAACTAAAAGCCTGGACTTGAACATTTCCTTTATAGATGCCAAAGAAAAATTCTTATCTGCATTAAAAGGGGTCACTGACCCGGAAAAGAAACGAAAGATTATTGGCAACCTTTTCATCGAAGTTTTTGAAACAGAAGCGCAAAAGATTGAGGATGCCGATTTCTTGGGCCAGGGTACCCTATACCCGGATATCATCGAATCGAAATCTGCCTTTGGCGGTCCAACCTCCATCATTAAATCACATCACAACGTCGGTGGCCTTCCCGAGAAAATGAAACTCAAACTCATTGAGCCTTTGCAGCTTTTATTCAAGGATGAAGTCAGGAAGCTGGGCACGGAACTGGGAATAAATCCTGATCTGGTCTGGAGGCAACCCTTTCCAGGTCCTGGGCTTGCCATCAGAATCATGGGAGATATAACCGGGCATCGCCTTGAAATCTTAAGGGAAGCAGACGCTATTTTACTGGAAGAAATTCGAAATGCAGGCCTTTACAGAAAATTATGGCAATCTTTTGCCGTGCTTTTACCTGTAAAAAGTGTGGGGGTGATGGGTGATAAAAGAACCTTTGCCAATTGCATTGCGATCCGGGCGGTGACGAGCAATGATGCTATGACGGCAGACTGGGCAAAACTTCCCCATGATCTTTTGGGTAAAATTTCCAATCGAATTATTAATGAAGTTGAACATATCAATCGTGTGGTTTTTGACATCACCTCAAAACCACCGGGTACCATTGAATGGGAATAAAGAACAGGATGCTTTAAAATGGATATGAACCTTAGAGATTTTAGAAATGATCCCGAAGATGCAAGAGATGAGAATGCAATTGCAGCTGATTCCAGTTATCATGAAGAGATCAACACATTAAAAATTGACAAACTATCCAACCGGGTAACCATTATTTCGATTATCTTACCTTGTATCATCGGTGCTATTATTGTGTTTGCATACCTTGATATGAAAGAAAGGGTCGTTGATGTGGATACAACCAAACAAAACCAGGTAGAACAAATTGCAAAACTTTTGGATGAGAAGCTCAATACCATGGATTTAAAAATCGCAAAAAACAGCTTTGAAATTGAAAAAAAACTGCCTGAGATTGAAAAACAGAA
>JAAEMC010000752.1 GCA_024225895.1 Desulfobacteraceae bacterium
TTAAAAATCTTTCAGGAATGATTTTTCCCCATGCTGCTATTATTATTCTTGATTTGAGTCACCTGGGACTGTGCATGGTACTTCTTGCGGTCAGTGCCTACGGCCTGATAAAAAATAGACCTTGGGTATGTTGAATGACACGTGAAAACAAGGGGTGATGGGAGCATCAGGCGATGTCTTTAAGATAAAATATATGGCAGCCTTGCATGTATGATCGTAAAACGGAACAGATTCTTAATAAGGGTGGGCAGTCAGGCCTGCCCTTTTATTTAGCGGCTGAACAAGAACTCAATATTTCGTTCAGGCTCTATTTTACCAATGTGAATAGGGATTGCTGATCAGGCTGGCATTATAGTACTTTGGATCGCCTGTCACTTCTTGGTCTGCCCATGGCGGTATATCAAAGGGCTGTTTTCGGAATTCAAGTTCAATCTCGGCGACGATCAATCCGCTGTTTTCATTGAAAAATTCATCTATAATCCACTGAAAACCTTTGAATTCTACTAAGTATCTTTTTTTTTCGATCAGCGGTTTCTTACACAGTGAAGACAGCATATCTTCGGCATCCTGGACCGGAATTTCATATTCATATTCCGGACAGGCACTATCGATGGTTTTTCCTTTAATAGTCAGGAATGCCTTATCTCCATACAATCTGATTCTTACAACCCCGCTTTTACCGGCTTGTATATATCCCTGGCGAATGGAGATACTTTTGGCCGTTGCAATGAGCGGCACAAGTTTTTTTACAAGGAATTTTTTTTCGATTTCAAGGCCCATGATAAAGGTTTGGTCAAGGCAAAATTTGGATTGTTTTATTAGAAATTACCGGTTAGTGAGGCAAGCCAATCTTTCTCATTTTGTCAACCATGACTTCTTTGTTAAATGGTTTGATAACATAGCCATCACATTTGCCAACACATGCCCTCACCGTTTCCATATCCGAATGTGATGTAACCATGAGAATTTTTGACCTTTCATCTGCATCCAGCCCCCGCTCATCTTCTAAATCACGGATGGTGTCCAGCACTTCAGTTCCGCTCAGATCAGGCATGGAGATATCCAGGGTGATCAACGTAAATAAATTCCAGTCTTCAAGTGAGGTTTTGACAGCGCTGACGGCTGCTTTACCATTTATAACACCTTCGCATTTTCCAAATTCACTGACAATTTTCATCATTTTTTTTCTGCTGACAAGTTCGTCATCAACAACGAGAATTCTCATTTTTTTTGCAGTCCCCCCTGTATGGCTTGTTCATTAGATTAATGTGTTGAAAAATGAATGTCTGAGTTTTTTGCTTCGTGTTTTTTAATATAGTTAATATATAATCTATCTGATTTGACGATTTTTTCAAGTTCAATTTTTTTTAGCAGCGGCTATTTTGTATGAGAAATTACTTCTTTTTTGAGGGCAAAACAGCGTCCAGCCCTGGCAGAATTGCCTTTTAAGAAATTAAAAGATAAAAAAGAAAACGTTTTTGATAGAAAAAAAATCTGCCTGTTGCGGCCATGGCAGGAACGGTTAACTGCGCAATAACAAATCAAATAGTCGTAAACATTGCTGAATCAATCAAGCTGTTTTCAAGGTAAACACAATTCATGCCAGTGTTACATGCGATTTGCCCTGTTGATGGTGGCCAGGCATGTGCCTTTTGTTTTGTTATTGTGACATGTTATGGAATTTGATGGTGGATTTAGGGTTAATTTGCCGGTTTTGTTTATCCGGATCAGTATATTAAAATAAAAAATTGTTTTTTGCTTGCCAACGGGTTCTTATAGTGCTTTCATAATTGACATCAGCAATCAAATCAACAGTCAAAAGGTGATTAAAAAATGGGTTCAAGGATATTGGAAAAGGTAAGACTAAGGAAGAATATTGCTCTTTTAACTGATTTTGGTCTTAAAGACATATTTGCCGGCGTTTTAAAGGGCGTGATTTCCTCCATCTGTCCCAATGCCCGGATAATAGATGTTACCCACCAGGTGATGCCCCAGGATATCGAACATGCTTCTTTCCTTTTACTGACCGCTTACCGATTTTTCCCAAAAGATACAGTGTTCTGTGTTGTGGTGGATCCGGGAGTCGGATCCAACAGAAAGGCCATCTGTATCAAGACAAAAGATTATTATTTTATAGGGCCGGATAACGGGCTGTTATGGCAGGCGGCAAAGGCAAACAATATTGAGAAAATCATCCATCTGACCAATGAGGCCTATTTTTTAAATACCATTTCCGCCACCTTCCACGGCCGGGATATTTTTGCCCCATGTGCGGCCCATATTTGCTGCGGCGTCCCTGTGGATGATCTGGGTCCACCCTTGCAAGAACCAGTGGTATATGAGTTTTCGCCAATTGAGAGAAAATCAAATATTTTGATCCTGTCCATAATTCACATTGACAGGTTCGGCAATGTAACCTTGAATATTTCCCAGGAGGCGTTCGAGCCATTTCAAAAACAGGGATTTTGTCTTGAAATCAACCATTATCCGGTTACTTCAATATATGATACCTATGCGGCTGCCCCGAAAAATGAATTGTTTGTAATCGCAGCCTCCAACGGGTTTATGGAAATTTCTTTGAAAAATGAAAATGCAGCAGAGCGGATTAACGCCAGGATGCATCAGAAGGCAGCTTTGTCTGTTGAAAACTGATGGCCTGATCCACCATCAAGGCGCCACCTGCCGCGTTGCCTGCCTTCGCTCCTCCTTAGCGGAGTATTACTTATACGCCTTTAGTCGTCACTTCCTGGCGCCTTGCATCTAACACCTTAAAGGTGGATCAAGGGATGGGGATCCTGCTTGATAAGTTTTCAGTTTTATGTTACGCGCTTTTTTAAAAGTATGATTCGCAACAATCAATCAATTAAAAATATAAGGAGATGAAAATGGTAAAGGTCGGCATAATCGGCGGGTCCGGGCTTGATGATCCTGATATCTTAAAAAATCCCAAAACAATGGAAGTGAAGACTCAATTTGGCAAACCGTCATCTGATCTTTCAACCGGCAAAATTAACGGGGTGGAAACAGTTCTTCTGGCCCGGCATGGCAAAAAACATGAACTAAGCCCCACCCAGATTAATAACCGGGCAAACATTACGGCATTAAAGGATGCCGGTGTAACGCATGTTATTGCCACCACCGCCTGCGGCAGTCTTAGACAAGACATCGGCCGCGGCGACATTGTGATTTTAGACCAGTTCATCGATTTTACCCGATTCCGGAAAAACACCTTTTTTGACAGTTTTGAAAATGGTGCCGGCCATACAGCCATGGCAGAACCTTTTGATGGTTTTTTAAGGGAAAAGCTCTATGAAACCGCAAAAAATCTTGATTTAAAGGTACATAAAACAGGATGCATGGTTACAATTGAAGGACCAAGGTTTTCAACCAAAGCGGAATCCAAAATGTTCCGAATTTTAGGTGCTGATGTGATCAATATGTCCATTGCTCCGGAGGCCATGCTGGCCAATGAGTTGGAGTTGCCATATGCAGCCGTGGCCATGTCCACGGATTATGACTGCTGGAAAGAGGATGAAGCCCCGGTTACCTGGGACGAAATTTTAAAGGTCTTTAACAAAAATGCTGATAATGTCAAAAGGCTATTGGTTGATGTCATTGAAAAGTTATAGTGATTGCCAAATTTTTTTTTAAATTTCCAAATGGCCTATGGAAATCGCCAGAAAACCGGCTTGAAAATTTGAAGATTTAAGTTAAACGGCATGAGATGTTTCAATTCTGTTTTATCGGAAGATATTAATGGCATTTGGTAGAAGTTAGCAAATACAATATTTAATTACATAAGAAGGAAAACCAATGAATTTAAAAGAAACCATCAGAAGTATTCCCGACTGGCCTATTAAAGGAGTGATTTTCAGAGATCTGACTACACTAATGCAGGATCCTGAAGCCTATAAAGAGTCCTGTGACATCTTGTATGACAGATATAAAAATATGGATATCGATAAGATCGTGGGCATTGATGCCAGGGGGTTTGTTTTTGGTGCTGTCCTTGCTTATAAACTTGGGATCGGTTTTATACCGGTGCGTAAAAAAGGCAA
>JAAEMC010000753.1 GCA_024225895.1 Desulfobacteraceae bacterium
GATATATTAATCACCGGCGCAGGCCCCATCGGCTGTATGGCTGCCGCTATTGCCAAACACGCGGGTGCCCGGCATATAGTAGTTACCGACGTCAATCCATATCGTTTGGAACTGGCGAAAAAGGCGGGTGCCACCATCGCGCTGGATGTGACAAAACAAAGTATTGAACAGGCCCAAAAAGATCTGGGTATGAAAGAAGGATTTGATGTGGCCATGGAAATGTCCGGGAATCCTTCAGCTTTTGACGGCATTTTAGATAATATGTGCCACGGCGGCAAGGTGGCCATGCTGGGAATCATGCCGGAAAACACTCAAATCGACTGGAACAAAGTAGTATTTAACATGCTGACCATCAAAGGTATTTACGGACGTGAAATGTATGAAACTTGGTATAAAATGACGTCCATGCTTCAGACCGGGCTCGATATTTCCACTCTGATCACCCATAGATTTCACTATACGGAATTTGAAAAGGGTTTTGATGTCATGCGGTCCGGAAAATCAGGCAAAGTGATCCTGGATTGGGAATCGTAAAATTCATTTAGTGGCTGACCGAAAGCCTCTGCTTAGATGAAAATAATGTCCATATGCAAAGCGCAAAAAAAATCTGAAACCAAAAGTGTACTATAGCACATGAGAATTTCAGACTTTTGCAGCAATGCGGCAGATGGGTAGATTTTAGTTCAAGCACTAATTATAATTTTGGGGAGTAAAACATGTCTTTGGAGAAGATTAATCTTTCTTTGGAATCTGAAATTAATGTTTTAAAAGCAGAAGGCCGCGCCAAACCGCCTGAAAGAATCATAGAAGAATATATCCCGCCCCAAGGGGATGCGGGCCCAAGGTATCGGTTAAAAGGGAATAGCAATCAATTTATCCGGCTAAATTCCAATTCTTATCTATCCCTTTCCAATCACAAAGACCTGATTGCAGCAGCAGATAAAGCCACCCATGATTTTGGTGTGGGCCCGGGGGCGGTGCGCTTCATTGACGGGACTTTCAGCCATCATGCCCGTCTGGAAGAAAAGGTGGCCCAATTTGTAAAAAAACCAGCTGCCAAAATATTCAATTCCGCTTACACCTCGAATTGCGGCCTGGCGCTGACAATCAGCAACAAAAAAACCCATTGGATCGGAGACCAGCTCAACCATAACAGCATCATAAGAGCCATGCGCATCTCGAACATCCCCAGTGCAAACAAAGGAATATTCAAACACAATGACATGACGGATCTTAAAAGATGCCTGGATGAGGTACACCCGGATATTGAACGGGTTGTGGTGATATTTGACGGCATCTTCAGCATGCGCGGGGACCATGCGCCCATTGATCAGATCAAAGAGATTTGTAAGGCATATGAAAACAAATTTAAGGACGGGGTAATTACCGTTGTGGATGATTCCCACGGGATCGGTGCCTACGGCGATTCCGGAAGGGGAACCATAGACTATTGCAACGCCGCCCCGGACATCATAGTGGGAACTTTTGGAAAGGCCTTTGGGGTCAATGGTGGTTTTATTGCAGCAAGCAAAATGATCATTGAAGCTGTCCGGCAAAAATCAGATACCTATATTTACACAAATCCCTTAAGCGTTGCAGACTGCGCTGCTGCCGTCAAATCCCTGGAAATATGCGACAGTGAGGAGGGGAAAGCGCTACTGACAAGCCTCAAGGCACGAACCCAGCAATTAAGACAGGGTCTGGAAAACCTTGGAAAAGAATCCATACAAGGTCCCCACCCTGTGGTTCCCTTGATGGTTCGGGACACCCAAAAAACCCATGATATAGTGAATTATCTTTTTAATAATGGAGTCCTGGTGGTCGGCCTTACCTTTCCGGTTGTACCCAAGGGGGATGAAACCATTCGATTCCAGATCAATGCCTGCCATACAAAGGCAGATATCGCATATGTAATTGATCTATTGGGCAAATTTGATTAGCAGCTAATCAAAAAAAAGTAAGCCTGCTTAATAACGAACCTCAAAGGAGGTGGCCATGACAGACAAAAGCATTCTTGAAGACAAACACATTCTTGTTGTTGATGATGAGCCCGATATTCTCGAGACACTTGAAGAACTGCTTTACATGTCCTCTGTTCATACAGCTTCAACATTTGAAGCTGCTGTTCTTCTGCTCAAGGAAAACACCTATGATCTTGCCATTTTGGACATCATGGGCGTCAGGGGATATGATCTTTTGAGAATTGCCCATAAAAAAGACATCCCTGCCTTGATGCTGACCGCCCATGCCCTAACCCCGGATAATCTAAAACAGTCCATGGAACAGGGTGCGGATGCCTATGTGCCCAAAGACAAACTCTTTGATATCTCAACCTTTGTCGAAGATGTTCTTATTGCCAGGAAAGAAGGAAAAAAAGCCCACGAAAGCTGGTTCGCTTCTATAAAACCATTGTTTGACAAAATGTTCGGGAAAGACTGGCACCAAGATGATGATGAATTCTGGAAAGAATTTGACGAAAAACCGTAATCTTCCGGCAACAAATTATAATGGGATAGTGACTTTGAATTCAGCGCCCTTGCCATCATCACTTTCCAATTTGAGATGACCTTGCATATCTTTTAAAAGGACCATAACACCTGCCAGTCCAAGGCCGTGGCTTTTTATGGCACTCTCTATTGAGGAGCCGGTGGTAAAATATGTCTCAAATATTTTTTTATGATCACAGGGCGGGATCCCCTTCCCATCATCCTTTATAGACAATTTCAATTCTTTTCCTTCAATTTTCCCTGATATACCTACAGCTGACGAGCGGTGCTTAAAGGCATTGGTTACAAGATTTCGCAAAATTTGTTTCACCTTGGCTGCATCCAGGTAAACAACCGCTTCCCAGGTTTTTGAATCAAAAGACAATGTAACACCATGGGGATCTACTACCTGTAGCAGATGTTTATAGCCTTCAACCTTCCTTATGGATTCACTGACACGATAATCGGAAAGATCAAATATTTCCACCAGAACTTCCCTGATAAGGGATGAAACGCTAAAATTAATTTTATTCACTACCCCTTCCCTGGACCGGCCAAGTTCGAGCATGTCATTGACAAGTCTCTGGGTTGTTAAGGTGTTGCGGATGATGCGCCTTAACACTTTTTCCTGCTTTTGAGTCAGGGGCCCATAGGATTCTCGCCTGTTTAAAAGAGATTTTGCACCAGCATCAATTACGGATATGGGAACTTTAAGATCATGTATGAGGATTTCTGTTTTAATTGTCCTGTCTGACATATTTACTCCAACCCTTAAAATCCTTGCATTTACAACCAATGATTTTATATATTGTAGCCGATTATTATCAAACCGGCTGACGATGGTAAAGAATATTTTAAGCTATAAAATCCTAACCAGTTATACGGGGATCATCTAGTCTTGTAAAGTCTTTTGGGGGTAATTTATGGGCAATGATACGACCATTGAACAACTGGAAAAAAGAATTGAAAGACTCGAAAAGAAAAATCGGGAACTTACGGAAATCATCTACAAAGCCCCCATCCCTATCTTTGTCATCGACAAAGATCACCTGATCACCCATTTCAACGAGGCACTGGAAGAACTCACCGGTCTGAGAGCCCAAGATATGGTTGGAACAGACCAGCAGTGGAAAGCCTTTTACCTGAAAACACGCCCGGTAATGGCTGACCTGATCATTAATCAATCCACAGATGCCCAAATTGTTGAACATTACGGACTTAAATACAACCGGACGACTTCCAAGTCCAAGGAAAGATTTGCCGCCACCGATTTTTTCCAGGACCTTTCTAAAGACGGGAAATGGCTTTCTTTTACAGCTTCTCCCATAAAGGATAAAGAGGGGAATATAACAGGTTCCGTCGAAACGCTCCAGGATGTGACCGAAGAAAAGATTGCTGAACGCAAAATCAGGGAATTATACCGCCAGTACCGGATGATCCTTGAGTTTGTCCCCTACCCCATTGCCGTATATGATGATGACGGCCGCGTCTCTTACATAAACCCGGCTTTTACATCCACGTTCGGCTGGCCCCTTGAGGAAATAAAAGGAGAACCCATCCCCTTTGTACCTGAAGAGCTAAAGGAAGAAACCGGCGAGTTGCTGAACAAATTCAGAGAGAATAAAGCCCTAACACGATATGAAACACAGCGGTTGACAAAAGATGGTAAAATTCTGGATGTGGTATTGTGGGCAGCCTCCTATGGCAGGTTCCGCCAGAATACCACTGAAAACTTTGTTATTTTAAGGGATATTACCGAAGAAAAACGGCTGGCCGCCAACAACCAGACATTAATGCGAATCAGTATGGCCCTTCCCGAATTTCCGGAACTTGACCAGTTAATGAATTTTATCAGCAAAGAGGTAAAAGAGATATTAAATACCGAAGGGGCCCTGGTCCTTTTGTATGACGAAATCAAAGACGAGGTCTTTTTTTTGGGGGCTGCCTACGACAACACCGATACTGAAAAACGGGTCAAGAAAATTCGCTTTCCCTTAGATGAGGTCTTTGCAGGTGAAATCATAAAAAGCGGCCAGCCTGCAATCATCAATGATCCTGAAATCTCTTTAAAGCATTACCCCCAGAGAGATAAAAAACTGGGCTATAAAACCCGGAATATATTAGAGGTTCCTATAAAGAGCGACGGCAGGACCATTGGTGTCTTATGCGCCATGAACAAAAAGAAAAACCTGTTTGAAGAAAATGATATGGAGTTGATGACCATGATTTCCGGAGCCGTGGCCATCTCCATTGAAAACGCCCGATTTTCAGAAGAAATCAGGACCGCTTACCGGGATGTCGCCTCAATGAACCGTGCAAAGGGTAAAGCCATCAACCATCTCTCCCATGAACTTAAAACGCCTGTGGCTGTTCTCAACGGGTCTTTGCAGATCCTGAGAAAAAAATTGGAGGCTTCGCCTGTCAAGGCCTGGGAAACCACTTTGGGCCGTATTGAAAGGAATCTCAACAGAATTGTGGAGATCCAGGATGAAACCGCCGACATCATGCACGACAAAACCTATTCTGCTCAAAAATTGCTCTTGAAAATGCTTGAAGTCTGCCAGGACGAGTTGGAAACCTTGATTGAAATGAACAAGGACTCAGATGATTTCATTGAATCGGTGCGCAAGCTCATTGACAAAAAATTCGGTCCCAGAGGATTATATGCAATCCCCATTAATCCGGGGCAATATTGCCAGACTCTTTTTGAAAAAATCCGATCCGAGTTTGATTTCAGAAAAGTGAATATTACTTTGGATATCAAAGAAAACCTTCCTTTGGTCCACATTCCTGAAGAAATTTTGGAAAAAGTCGTTGTGGGCCTTATTAAAAACGCCATTGAAAACACTCCGGACCAAGGCAAAATTGAGGTTTCAGTTGATCAAAATGAGGATGGCATCTATTTTGGAATACACGATTTTGGTGTCGGGATTGAAGAGGACAATCAAAAACGGATTTTCGAAGGATTTTTCTCCACCCAGGAGACATTGCTCTATTCCACCAAAAGACCCTATGATTTCAATGCCGGTGGAAAAGGTGCAGACTTATTGCGAATGAAGATATTCTCCGACCGGTTTGGATTTTCCATGGAAATGAATTCAAAACATTGTATTTATCTGAATCAGAATAAGGATTATGCCTGCCCGGGTAATATTGACCAATGCACTTTTTGCGGTTCCCAATCAGACTGCATCGCATCCGGATATACCATTTTTAAAGTGGTTTTCCCTTCCTGAAAAAAATAAAAAAAAGTCTTTGACAAACCAGAAGGAATTAAACTATTAGTTATTATGCAATCAGACCGAGCGCTCGTTTGGCAAGTAAAGAATTTGAAGTGAAGCTGCGTTTCTTAACATTTTTAAAGTATAGATAGTTTTTTATTACTGAAAACATTTTTGGGGTATAGCAGATGGATTATCTTCGAAATCTGACATTCTTTGACATCTATGAAAAAAATGCTCTGTACAATGGCATGGACATCGCCATTCACTGGAACGGGCAGGATACCACCTTTTCTGACCTCTACAAAGACACCTCAAAACTTGCCAGGGGACTTCAAGACCTTGATCTTCCATCTGGTTCAAGGATTGCCGTATTAAGCCAAAATCATCCTGCATTTTTTCATCTTTTTGGTGCCGCTGCCGCCCTGAATCTTTGCCTTGTATTGATCAATCGGAGGTTAAGCGACGAAGAGATCAGATACATTATTGAAGATACAACACCCTCTTTGATTGTTGCAGACAAAGAGATGGCAACAATCGCCAATAATCTGACCAATGAAATTACCTGCCTTAAAAATTGCTACGTGATTGATTCAAAAGATCCAGCAGATGATTTTTCAAATCTATATCATAAGGAACTGCTTTCCTCTCCTGTAACAGGCTGCCTGGATGATCCATACATCATCATCCATACGGCCGCGGTACAGGGAAAACCCAGAGGCGCGGTTTTAGGGCAGGCCAATATCATGCTGTCCAACCAGCAGATCATCGAGACATTCGATATTGATAACACAAAGGCTTATTTAAATATTCTGCCTTTGTTTCACATCATGGGGGTAAATTTAGGTTTGGGAACAATCCAGGCCGCAGGCAAGAACGTTGTCATGGATAAATTTAACCCATCACTGACTTGTGAACTTATCCAGAGCCAAAAAATAAACATTATCGGCTCTTTCCCACCTATATTGATCAACTTAATAGAAGCATATGAAAAAGAATCTTTTGATTTATCCAGTGTAAAGGTTGCCGCAGGACTTGAGCAGCCCGATACAGTACAAAAATGGGAGAAAATTACCCAATCCACTTTCTGGACCATGTACGGCCAAACAGAGACATCAGGATTAATTACCTTTACGCCCTATTTTAAACGGGCCGGATCAGCTGGTAAAATATCCAGCCTGGCCAATATCAAGATCGTGGATGATTTTGACAATATTCTTCCCGCCGATGAAACAGGTGAAATTGTTGTCAGGGGACCTTTGGTGTTCCAGGGATACTGGAATGCCGACAACTTAAATGCACATACTTTTAGAAATGGATGGCATCATACCGGTGATTTAGGAATGATTGACACAGATGGCTTCCTGTTCTTTAAAGGCAGAAAATCAGAAAAAGAGCTCATCAAACCGGGAGGGGAGAATGTATTCCCTGCAGAAGTCGAAAATGCCATCATTCAACACGATGCGGTCAATGAAGTCTGTGTTTTCGGGGTGCCTGATCCCAAATTTGGAGAGGGAATAAAAGCGGTTTGCGCATTGCATCCCGGCATGGAATTATCAAAAGAAGACTTGATCGCTTTTACTGGATCTTTAATCGCCGGATATAAAAAACCACGGTATATTGAGTTTATTGCAGAACTGCCCAAGGCAGGAGATGGCTCAATAGACCGAGAAAAAATAAAAGAGACTTTTTCTTAAGGGTTACCTTAAAATATTTAAGGCGTTTCCTTAAAAGGAGTTTGTTTTTTATCTTGACACCTTATTAGTGATTTATTATGGGTAAAACCTGAGGATTTGCAGGACCTGTGGCTTCCTCAACTGATCGACACTCCACTGATGTCAAGATAAATAATGAAATCATCTATGATAGGAGGTGGGATTTTTTTCAGCCGGGAAACATTCTCTTTTATTAATTATTTTAAGTTGGCATCGTTGTTTTTTTTTAATCTGAAATAAGAATTTGGATTATTTATGACAGAATTAAACATTGTAGACGTGACCCTTTCTTTTGGCGGACTCAAGGCCCTTTCAAATGTTGACATGAAGATTGAGCCGGGTCTGATTACTTCAATCATCGGCCCCAATGGTGCAGGAAAGACAAGTATATTAAACTGCATCTCCGGGTTTTACCATCCAACCGAGGGCGATATTTTTTACAAAGGTAAAAAGCTGACCAAAGCCTCTCCACACCAGGTATCCAATATGGGCATCTCAAGAGCCTTTCAGAACCTTGAACTCTTTTCCGGTCTCTCTGTTTTGGACAATTTGCTTTTGGCACGGCATCAGAACCTGAAATACAGTTTTTTCCATGCTGTCCTGTTTTATGGAAAAGCATCAAGAATAGAAGCTGAAAACAGATCCTATGTGGAAGAAATCATCGACTTCATGGAACTTGAACCTTACCGCAAAAGTCTTGTGGGTAACTTAAGCTATGGTATCCAAAAAAAGGTGGAAGTGGCCCGTGCCCTGACACTGGCGCCGGAAATCCTTTTATTGGACGAACCCATGGCAGGCATGAACATAGAAGAAAAAGAAGATGTTGGCCGCTTTATCATGGATATTCACAAAGAGAGAAATATTACCGTGGTATTGGTCGAACATGATCTGGGTGTGGTTATGGATATTTCC